>CAMLFP010000005.1 GCA_946479335.1 uncultured Archangium sp. | reverse complement strand
CCCGAGCAGCTCGAGGGCGATGGCTGGGTGCTCGCCGTCGAAGGGAATACGTTTCGCTACCAACGCGACGCGCAGCCGCTGGTGACGCTGCCGTTCGATGCGTTCGTCATCGGCACGGTGGGCGCGCTCGATGAGAGCCTGAGCTACGACCCGTATTGGTTGTTCGTCGATGACGGCGTCTTCTCGCCGACGATGCCTCCCGGGTTCGCGTGGAAGACGCCCAGCGGTGGCGCCATCGCGAGAGACGGTGATGCGTACGTGCTGACGTTGACGTACTCGCGTGGGTTGACCGCGACGGTGCGCGCGGAGAAGGCGCCCAGCGGCAACGTGCGGTTCTCGTTCATCCCCTCGGGCGCGACGGTGGCGATGCTGCGCGTGAAGCTGGGCGCCGACTCGACGGAGGCCTTCTACGGCCTCGGCGAGTGGTTCGAGGGCATCAACCACCGCGGCAAGCTGCGGCCGATGCAGATCGAGCCGGATCTCACGGTCGAGAGCGTCACCTCCGAGAATCACGTGACGACGCCGTTCCTCATCGGCTCGCGCGGGTGGGGCGTGTTCTTCGAGAGCAGACGTCACGGCTTGTTCGACGTCGCGAAGACCTCGGCGTCGACCGTCGATGTGATGTTCGGCACCGCCGAAGAGAGCGCGGCGGGCCTCACGTTCCACCTCTTCTCCGCGGCGAAACCGCTCGAAGTAGTCACGCAGTACTACAAAGTCACCGGCTTCCCCGCGTTGCCTGCTGAGTGGGCGACGGGCCCGTGGATCTGGCGCAACGAGAACGCGAACCAGGCCGAGGTGGAGGACGACGTGCGGCAGATTCGCGACCTCGACCTCGCGACGTCTGCGATCTGGATCGATCGTCCCTACGCGACCGAGGTGAACACCTTCGACTTCGACCCCGCGCGCTACACCGATGCGGGCGCGATGATCTCCACCATTCACGCCGCAGGGCTGCGGCTCGCGCTGTGGCACACTCCGTACCTCGCGCCGGGCGCGGAGCCGCTGTACTCGCAGGCGATCGACGCCGGGTATTTCCCGACGGTGCAGGGCACGAACATCAACAATTGGGGCCCGCCGCTCGACGTCACCGTGCCCGAGGCCACCGCGTTCTGGCGCTCCAACCTCGCGCGCTACATCGACCTCGGCGTCGAGGGCTTCAAGCTCGACTTCGCGGAAGACATCGCGGGCGGCATCGGCGGCGCGCGCAGCGGCTGGACCTTCCACGACGGGCAGACCGATCGCACCATGGCCGACGGCTACACCCGCGGGTACCACGCGATGTACCGGCAGGCGCTGGGCGCGAACCCCGGCTTCTTGTTGGTGCGCCACGCGCAGTGGGGCGAGCAGGCGACGCCGGGGCTCATCATCTGGCCCGGTGACATCGACGCGACGCTGACGCGGTGGAAGGAGCACTTCACTGATCGCGATGGCGACGAACACGTCGGCGTGGGCGGCCTGCCGTCGGCGATCCGCGCGGGCATCGGCCTCGCGGCGTCGGGCTTCCCGCTCTTCGCGGCAGACACCGGCGGGTACCGCGAGTCGCCTCCGAACAAGGAGACCTTCATGCGCTGGGTCGAACAGTCGGCGCTGATGCCGGTGATGCAGACGGGCGACAGCTCCAGCCAGCCGCCGTGGGTCTTCACCGCGCAGAACGGCCGCGACGCGGAGGCGCTCGACACGTACCGCACCTACGCACGGCTGCACCTCCGGCTCTTCCCGTTCTTCTGGACGTTGATGAGCGACCCGCAGGCGTTGCCGGTGGTGCGCGCGTTCGGCCTCCAGTTCCCCGAGCTGAATCAGCACCCGGAAGATCAATATCTGCTCGGAGATTCGTTGCTCGTGGCGCCGGTGGAGACCGCGGGCGCGACGTCGCGAACGATCGTCGCGCCTCCGGGCCGCTGGTTCGACTTCGACACCGGCGCGGCGCTCACCGGCACCACCATCGACGCGCCGCTGACGAAGCTGCCGCTCTTCATTCGTGAAGGTGCGCTCGTCGCGATGCTCGCGCCCGACATCGACACACTCTCGCCGGCCACTGACGCCGAGGTGCGTTCGTTCGCCAACGACGCGGGCACGTTGTGGGTACGCGCGCAGCCGGGCGCGGGCAGCGTGACGTTGTTCGACGGCACCGCGCTCTCGCAGACCTCGACGCAGCTCCGCGCATCACCCGGTTCCCGCTTCACGACCAGCGTCGTCTGGGAACTCATCGGCGTCACTCCCGGCACCGTCACCCACGGAGGCACCGCGCTCTCCGTGGTGCCCGATCTCGCCGCGGTGAGCGCCGGCGTGCTCGTCGATGGGCCGCGCACGCTCATCAAGACGCCGCTCGATGGTCAGGCGACCGTCTGGCGCTGACGAAAACAAGCCGGTACAGGGAGCGCCGACATGTCTTCGTACAAGCTGCTGCTGGCTGATCCCAAAGGGCGCGTCGTTGAACACCCGTGGTTGTTGGCGAGCCTCCGCAGCGATGAGTCCATCCTCCCGCCGCGCGGCCGGCCCATCCCGCTGCCCACCAACGCGAAGCTGGCGCACCTGCCGGGGCGGCTCCCCGTCGGCATCGACCCCGAGACCGGCGAGCCGGTGCTGGTGCGGGAGTTCGAGCTCGACGGCAAGCGCTTCACGCCGCACGCGGTGGGCGCGGTGCTGCCTCCCGGGTTCACGCGCACGTATCTGCCCGGCGAGGTGAAGGCCGATGGGCCGGTGCTGCCGCAGTGGGCATACACCGCCGCCGCGTGGGGGAAGTCGGGGCCGGTCGTCTGGGCCGTGCACACCGACCGCCGCAAACACTGGACGCCCGACCGCTTCTCCACGCCTGAAGTGAAGGTGCTGGTGAAGGAGCACATGGCGCGCTTCCCCGACAACCAGGTGCTCAAGCAGCTCAAGACCTGCGCGCTCGTGTACCGCTGCTTCACGAGTCAGAACGTCTTCTACGCGCGCGACGAGGCCGCGATCCCCGCGTCGATCATGTGCAACGCGCAATGCGTCGGTTGCATCAGCGATCAACCCGAAGACGGGCCGCCCGCATCGCACGAGCGCATGGATCACGGCCCCACGCCGCAGGAGATGGCGGACATCGCCGTGTACCACCTGGAGCACGCGCCCGGCCGCACGATGGTCAGCTACGGGCAGGGCTGCGAAGGCGAGCCGCTCACGCGATGGAAGGCGATCGCCGACTCCATCAAGCTCATCCGCGCGCGCACGCAGAAGGGCTCCATCAACATCAACACCAACGGCTCGCTGACCAAGGGGCTCGCGGCGCTCTACGACGCGGGGCTCGACGCGGTGCGCGTGTCACTCAACTCCGCGGTGAAGGACCTCTACGAGGCGTACTACCAGCCGAACAAGTACGGCTGGGAAGACGTGGAGGCGTCGATCGCGCTCTCGCGTGAACGCGGCGCGTACATCGCGTTGAACCTGCTGCTGTTCCCCGGAGTGACCGACCGCAAGGGCGAGGCCGAGGCGCTGCTCAAGCTGGTGAAGAAGTACCGCGTCGATCAGATCCAGACGCGGCCGCTGGCGATCGACCCGCTCCAGTACATCGAGGTGGCGCGCGGGAAGGGCGCTGGCGGAGAGCCGATGGGCGTCGCGCCGATGCTCGCGATGTTCAAGAAGAAGGCGCCGTGGCTCGTCATCGGCAACTTCGCGCGCGGGCTGGGCGAACGCCGCGCTACTTGAGCTGGGGGATCGTGGCGGCGAAGTCCTTCGAGAGCGCTTTCAAATGTGAAAGCACCGCGTCGGCCTTCTCACCTTGCGCGAGGTACGGCTGCACCGGCACCTCCGGGTACGCGTCGCTGTACGCGGGGATCACCTTCACGTTCGAGAGCGCCGACTTGCTCGCGGTGAACGACAGCAGCGCGGTCTTCTTGTCGACCGGGTTCCAGTTGCCGCCGAACACGAAGTTGCCCAGCGAGTACGCGATGGGCGCGCCCTTGTAGACCTCGATGCCCTGCAGCACGTGCGGGTGGCTCCCGAGCACCGCTGAGGCGCCGGCGTCGATCGCGAAGTGCGCGAGCTCCACCTGGTACGGCTCCGAAGTGCCTTTGCCTTCGCGGCCCCAGTGGAAGAAGGGGATGACGTGATCGGCCTGCTGCTTCGCCGCGCGGATATCGGCTTCGACCATCTTCTTCATCTCGTCGAGGCTCGAGAAATGACCCGCGACGCCGGGCTGATCAGCAGTGGCGATCACCTGCGCGGGCTCGATGTTGCGATCGCCCAGGAAGAAGTACCCGAGGAACGCGAACTTCACGCCGTTCACCGCGACGATGCCCGGCGCGCGCGCCTCGCTCAGCGTCCGCCCCGCGCCGAAGTGGACGATCTTGTTCGTGTCCAACGCGTTGAGGGTGTCGAACAGCCCTTCGGGCCCGTAGTCGAGCATGTGGTTGTTCGCCAACGAGGCCACGTCGACGCCGCCGGCGATCAACGCGCTCACCAGTTCTGGCTTCGCGCGGAAGTTGAAGTTCTTGGGGATCTTCTCGCCGCGATCGGTGAACGGGCACTCGAGGTTCACCACGAAGAGATCGGCCTTCTTCGTCAGCGCGCCGACCTTCTCGAAGCCCCAGCCCACGTCCTTGCCCTTCTCGGTGACGTACTCCTCGTAGTGGTAGCCGAGCGTGACGTCGCCGGAGACCAGCACCGTGACTTCGGGCGGGGGCGGCATCGAGAAAACCAGCGAAGCGACGAGCGCGATCATCACCCGGCCACTCAACCACATGGTTTGTGCGCGCGGCGCCGCCTTCTTTGTTAAGGCCACCCGACCATGCCGCGCGAAAAGGACTCCATCACCTCGTCCGACGAGCACAACGCGCGAGGCATCGAGCTCGCTGATCGCGGCTGGCTCGACGAGGCCGTCAAGGAGTTCAAGAAGGCCATCGAGCTCGACCCGAACTCCGCGCACGCGTGGGACAACCTCGCGACCGTCTACGCGGAGAAGCAGCTCTACCGCGACGCGCTCGACGCGCACCTGAAGGCGCTGGCGCTCGACCCCGAGAACCCCAGCGGGCACTACAACCTCGCCAGCTTCCTCGCCGCGCACGGCCTCGACTTCGCCGTCGCCGAGTACCAGCACACCCTCGAACTCGAAGGCGACTACCCCGACGCGCACCTCAACCTCGGGTTGGCCTACGCCGATCTCGGCAAGCTCCCGGAGGCGATGGCGGAGCTGAAGATCGCCGTCGAGCAGGACCCCACCGACGCGCTGCCGCGCCACGAGCTCGCCAACCTCCAGATGGAGGAGTCGGACTACCGCCAGGCCATCGTGCAGTTGAAGGAGGTCACGCGCCTCGACCCCGAGAACTACGAAGCGTGGCTCGATCTCGGCATCTGCTACGCGCAGAAGGGCTTCTACGCCGAGGCCGAGCGCGCCTACGAGGCGGCGCGCGCGCTGAAGGCCGATGACCTGCTGGTGCTCTACAACTTGAGCGCCCTCTACGCGCTCTGGCGCAAGAAGCCCGAGGCGCTCGCGCACCTGCAGCAGGCGTTGGCGATCGACGCCGCGAAGGTCTCGGCCTGGCTGCGCGCTGACCCCATGTTCCGATCGCTCGAGGGCGACGCCGACTTCGAGGCGCTGCGCTGACGATGGATCTCTGGGCTCTCGCGGGCGCGATGGCGCTCGTCTTCGCCAACGCCTTCTTCGTCGCGGTCGAGTTCGCGCTGGTGAAGGTGCGCCCCACGCAGCTGGAGGCGCTCGCCGACGAAGGGCGCCCCGGCGCGGCGCTGGCGCTCACCATGCGCCGCAACCTCGACGTGTGGCTGTCGGCGTCGCAGGTGGGCATCACGCTCGCGTCGCTGGCCCTGGGGTGGATCGGTGAGCCCGCGTTCTCGCACCTCGTGGAGCCGCTGGTGCAGAAGCTGGCGCCCAACGGCAGCGAGGCGATCGCCAGGACCGTCGGCGTGGTGATCTCCTTCGCGCTGATCACCTTCCTGCACATCGTGGTCGGCGAGCAGGTGCCCAAGACGCTGGCCATCGCCCAGTCGCAGCGCACCGCGCTGGCGCTCGCCTGGCCGATGCGCGCCTTCTATTTCTTCGCGTGGCCCATCATCTCGCTGCTCAACGGGGGCACGAAGGCGGTGCTCAAGCTGCTCGGGCTCGGCGACACGAAGTCAGAAGAGCACAGCGAGGCGCTCTCACAAGACGAGCTGCGCATGGTCTTCACCACCTCCGCGGAGGCCGGCAGCCTCGCCAAGCAGCACGCCGAGCTGCTCGAGCGCGCGCTGGGCATGATGGAGAAGACCGCGCGCCAGGTGCTGGTGCCGCGCTCGCAGATGAAGTCGTTGGATCTCGAGCTCACCCTCGACGAGAACCTGGAGACGGCGTGGGCCGCCGGGCACACGTGGCTGCCGGTGACGCGGGGCTCGCTCGATCGCATCGAGGGCCTCATCAACGTGAAGGACCTCTTCTATCTGCACAGCCGGCACGAGCTGAAGTCGCTGGCGCAGGTGCAGCGCCCGGTGCTCTTCGTGCCGGAGAACATCACGCTCGAGCAGCTCCTCAACGAGTTCAAGCGCCGGAACAAGCAGATCGCGGTGGTGGTCGATGAGCACGGCGGCACCTCGGGCCTCGTCACGCTGGCCGACGTGGTCGCGGAGATCGTCGGCAAGGTCGCCGAGCTCGGCCGCAAGGTGGAGCCCGTCAAGCGCCTGCCCGGCGGCAAGCTGGAGCTCCCCGGCACCGCGCAGCTCGACGACATCGAGCACACCCTCGAGGTGGAGTTCGACGTCGACAAGTCGCAGGTCACCACCATCGCCGGCTTCTTGATGGCCAAGCTGGGCCGCGTGCCGGTGCCCGGCGACGTGTGGATGATGGACGAGTACCGCGTGGTGACCGTCACCGCCGAGGGGCCGCGCGTGGTGACGGTGCGCATCGAGCCGCGGCTGCCCGCGCCCGCTGAGGGCAAGACGCTCCCGCCGTGATCACTTCACGCCGGCGAGCGCCTTGAGCTGCTCCAACCGCGCCTGCTCATCGGGGGGGATCCGCGTGCCCCCCGAGCCGCTGAAGCCCTCCACGAGCTGCTCGTTGAACGCGGCGAAGCACTCCTTCGCGATCGGCTTCTTCGCGTTCTCGCGGACGCACGCCTCGAAGTAGAGCAGGTCGAGATCCCACAGCAGGGTGGAGCGCACGTGCTTCGCGCTGACGCCCAGCAGGTACAGCGCGCGGCCGCGCTTCGGGTGGGTGGGCTTGAGGCTCAACGCGCGCGAGAGCAGCGCCGAGGCGCGCAGCATCGACACGTCGCCCCCCTGCTTCACCAGCGCTTCGGCCTTCGCGATCAGCGCGTCGGCGGACGCGGTCTTCGCGTTGAACGTGTCGGCCTGCCACGTCTTCACCTCCGCGAGCCACGCCTCGACGGTCGCCTTCTCGGAGGCGGGGAGATCCTTCCTCCCCGAGACCGAGGTCAGCACCGTCTGGAGCACCGCCGCGTCACCCTTCGCGCGGACCAGCACGATGAGCAGATCGTCCATCGCGCGCGAGACGTCGCTCCACGGCGCGGCGGGGTCGTCGATGACGCCGCGGTAGAGCTCGATGGCGCGATCGAACTGCCGCGTGGCCGCCAGCGCCTGCGCGCGCTCCATGGGCGTCAGCGAGAGGCTCTCGAACCGCCGCTCGATGTCGGGGAAGTCAGCGGGCACCTGCTCGCGGGTGTGACAGGCGAAGCACAGCTCCGCCATGGTGCGCACGCGGAAGCCGACGGTGTCGACCTCTCCGGCCTCGAAGCGCGCACGGGTGGTGCCCACGTAGCCCTTGAAGAGCGAGGCCACCGCGGCGATCCCCGGCTCCTGCTTCAGCTTCGGCCCGTCGAACGCGTGCGGCACCGCGTCGAGCTTCTGCAGCTGCGCGGCGATCGCCTCCTTCTGGTCGACCGTCGAGGCGCGCGGAGACGTCAGCCACACCAGCATCGTCAGCGCGTCGAACGCCTCGTGCATCGCCGTCTTCGTCGCCACCGGCTGCGCCGGCGCGCCGCCCAGCGCCATCATCGTCATCAGCTCCAACACCATGGTTCACCTCGCGTGTACGCCAGACAACTGCTCCCAACTGAGAATGCCGCGCAGCTCCTCGAAGGCGATGACGCCCTGCGAGACCAGCGCGAGCGCGTGCGTGCGGAGCGTGATGAGCCCGGTGCGCAGCGCCTCCGCGCGCAGCTCGTCAGCCGGCCGCCGCGCGGCGATCGCCAGGCGCAGCGTCGGCCCCACCTCCAGGTACTCGCCGATCGCCACGCGGCCCCGTGTGCCCCGCGCGCGGCATTCAGCGCAGCCCTTGCCGATGAACGCACGGAAGTCGGCCGGCACGCCGGAGGGGAAGACCTCGCGCAGCAGCGCCGCGTCAGGGGTGTGCGGGACCCGGCAGCGCGGGCACACGCGGCGGGCGAGCCGCTGGGCGAAGACCGCGAGCAGCTCGCTGGCCACCGAGTTCTCGTGCACGCCGAGATCGAGGAGCCGCTGGGCGGCGTCGACGCTGTCGTTGCAGTGCAGGGTGCTCAACACGAGGTGCCCGGTCTGCGACGCGCGGATCGCCTCGAGCGCCGTCTCGTGGTCGCGGATCTCGCCGACCAGGATCACGTCGGGGTCTTCGCGCACGAAGGCGCGCATCGCGTCGGCGAAGCCGAACCCGAGGTCGGGCCGCGCGCGCGTCTGTTGAATGCCCGGGAGCGCCACCTCGATGGGGTCTTCGACGGTGATCACCTTGCGCGTGGGGTCGGCGGCGAGCACCTGCAGGCCTGCGGTCAGCGTCGTCGACTTGCCTGAGCCGGTCGGGCCGACGACCAGCACCAGGCCCGACGGGCTGTCGAGGAGGCGGCGGTACGCGCTCAACACCGGCGCCGCGTAGCCGAGGCCGTCGAGGTCGAGCTGCGCCTGCTCCTGGGGCAGCAGGCGCACCACCGCGTGCTCGCCGTGCAGTGACGGCTGGGTCTGCACGCGCAGGTCGAAGCCCTGGTCGCCGACGCGCACGTGGTAGCGGCCTCCCTGCGGGCGCCGGCGCTCGGCGATGTCGAGCTCCGCGGAGATCTTGAGCACGTTGATCACCCCGCGCAGCTGCGCGGGCGTCAGCGTGTAGTGCGTCACGTCGTGCAGATCGCCGTCGACGCGGAAGCGCACCCGCACCCGCTCGGGGTAGCGCTCGAGGTGGATGTCGCTCGCGCGATCGGCCACGGCGTCGGCGACGATCGCGTTCCACAGCGCGACGAGCTCGGTGTCAGGCAGGCGGCCTGGTTTCACATCCTCGTCGTCTTCACCGGAGTCTTTCTTCGCGCCGACCTGGCCGAGGTCGAGCGCCACCAACAGGCGCCGGAAGTCGGTCGGCGGCACGAGCGAGAGCTCCACGCGCTCCGCGCCCAGCGCCCACGCGAGCTCGTCGGCGCTGGTGTGGGGCTCCGTGCTCACCGCGGAGACCACGCCGCCCTCGCACTTCCACGGCACCACGTGCCGCGTGTCGAGGAAGCGCCGGGAGACGCGCTTGATCAACGTCGGGTCGGCCTCCGTGAGCACCTGATCGAGATCGGCCAGCGGCACGCCCGACTGCCGGGAGAGCGCGCGGTACAGGGCGTGCTCGTCGATCGCCGCGGCGCGCACCAGCCGCTCGCCCAGTCGATCCTTCGCGTCGCCGTTCTCCGCTGCGCGCTCGACGTCTTCACGCTGCGCGCCGGCTTCGACGAGCAGATCTCCGAGACGAATCGACAGCGGCTTCATGTGCGGCTCCCCGATCAACGAGACGACCCGTAAGAGACATAACGCGCCGCGAGTGGTTCACACGCGCAGGCTTTGCGCGTGGGTCAGACCTCGACCCCCGCGCGCCGCAGCACCTCGAGCGCGTTGGTGGTCTGCACCACACCCTCGCGCAGCCGGTAGTCGAAGGTCATGTCGCCGCCCTTCACCTCGTCGCGGAAGTGCACGTTGCGCAGCTTCCCGGGGCGCTCGGTGACCAGCTCGGTGAGCGCGAGATCATGGGTCGTCACCGCGCCCGCCGCGCCGAGATCGAGCAGCGAGAAGAGCAGCTTGCGGCTGGCGATCAGGCGCTCCCGCGCGTTGGTGCCCATGAAGAGCTCGTCGAGGAAGAACAGGCACCGGTCGGGGTTGGCCTTCGCGGTGTCGAGCACCGTCTTCACGCGCTGCACCTCGGCGTAGAAGTACGACACGCCACGCTCCAGGGAGTCCTTCACCCGCATCGACGTCAGCACCTGTACGCGGCTCACCTTCATCGCCTCGGCGCACACCGGCAGCCCCGCCAGCGCCATCACCGTGTTGAGGCCGGTGGCGCGCATCAGCGTGGTCTTCCCGCTCATGTTGGAGCCGGTGATGATCCACGCCTCACCCGGGCCGCGCAGCGCGACGTCGTTGCGCACCGGCGCCTCCAGCAGCGGGTGCCCCAGCCCCGTCGCGTCGACCCGCACCGGCCCGTCGTCGACCTCGGGGAACACGTCGGCCGGGCGCTCGAAGTGCCAGGTCGCGAACGACGAGAGGGCCTCCAGCTCGGAGAGCGCCTCGAACCAGCCGCGCACCCCACGGCCGTACGCCTCACGCCACGCGTCGATGCGGAAGAGCACCAGCAGGTCCCACAGCGTCAGCGCGTTGATGATGGGGTGCATCTGCCCGGAGTGCTTGAGCTCCGCGAAGCCCATCAGCCGGGCGAAGCGCTTGAGCTTCTGCGACACCGGCGGGCCGTCTTGCAGCCCGGCGCGCAGCTGCGTGAGGCGCGGCGCGGTGAAGGCCTGCGCGTCGATGGCGTGGAAGGTCTCTTCGAAGCGCACGAAGCCGCGCTCGCCCAGCGACAGCGCCTCCCACATCTTCGCGATCGGCTTGCGGGTGAGGAACACCACCGCGAGCTGCAGCGCGAGGCCCACGTAGAAGGGCAGGGCGTTGATCACCTCCGCCGCGCCCAGCGCCGCCGCGCCCAACGTGAAGATCGGCAGCACGTGCGCCAGCGGGTACGCCCAGCGGATGGTGGCGAGCGCCGAGCTGGCCTCCGCCCACGCGAGGAAGCGCGACGGGTCGGCCTTGTCTTTCTTCCCCGCCAGGCGCGCCTCGGTCACCAGCTCCTGGCGGAAGTCGATCAACGGCCCCAGCTCACGGACGGCGATCTGCCGCGCGCGCACCTCGTCGGCGTGGGCCGCGGGAGCCAGCAGCCACCCCAACAGCCGCTGCGCGCCGGCGACGGTGCTGGTCTCGTCGAGGCGCTGAAACAGGCTGCCCTGGCCGGCGATGTTGAGATCGTCTCCGTACACGTGGCCTTCGGGCACCGCGCCGCGCGACTCGAACTCGTGCCACGCGCCGTCGAGCCGCTTCAGCCCGCGCTGGTTGAGCGAGCGCTTCACGCGCGCGAACTCCTCGCGCCGCAGCACGCCGGCGTGCACGATGGCCAGCGCCACGTAGCCGGCCAGCGCCGCGATCGCCGGCGCGAACAGCACCCCGCGCGCCGACCAGCCGCCCCAGAACCCGAAACCCACGAACGCGAGGAAGGTGAGCGTGCGGAAGTTGGCGAGCCACGCGCCCTGACGATCGCGCTGGGTGAGCTCGGCGTCGTAGCGCGCGACGCGCTCGAGGTACTGCTGACGTGCGGAGGGCGTGGAAGACGGCGTCATGGCGCAGGTGCGAGGGGAGCGGTGGGTGTGTGAGCGTCGCAGGTGACACTGGAGACAACCAGTTGAATTGCGCGCTGCGATTGTGCCAAGTGCGTTCAGCAGGTTCAGGTTTGTGGCGGAGCGGTCGAGAGAGGTTGTCTTTGCTGTCGCTGCGCCCTCAGAAGGAGAAAGTCATGACGAACGCACTCAAGGTGTTCACGGTCGCTGTCGCGGCAATGGGGTTGCTGACCGGCTGCGATTGCAACCGCGGCGGTGGTGGCCGGAGCTACGGCGAGGTCCGCATCCTCTCCTTCGATACCGAGGGCAACCCGACGCAGGGGCCCGACGGCCTCTATGACTTCGGCATCGTGTCGATGGGCAAGACCGAGCCGAAAGATCTCGTGGTGCAGAACGTCGGCTCGGCGTCGCTGACCATCACCAGCTTCTCGAAGCCCGACGCGGGCGACACGGCGACGAAGGCGGGCGCGGGCGTCGATGACGCCAACCCCATCTTCACGGTGACCTTCGACCAGGAGGTCGTGGTGCCCTCCGGCGAGACCGTCACGCTGCCGATGGCCTACGCGCCGCCGCAGATCGACGGCGTCACCCGCGCCGAGCACCAGGTGCTGTTGGCGATGAAGTCGACCAACACCGAAGACGGGAAGGACATCGCCAACATCACGCTCAAGGCCGTCGCGGTGGCCGGTGAGTGTGACGTGCCCGACAGCATCGACTTCGGCGCGGTGGCGCGCGGTGACACGTTCACCCGCACCTTCGAGTTCTACAACTCGCGCGCGATCGAGACCAACGGCTACCTCGGCGACATCGATTCGCCGCAGGGCGCGGGCCTCTTCACGCTGTCGCCCGATTCACCCAAGGGCGAGTTCCTCATCGCGGGGCAGAGCAGCAAGATCGCCACCTTCACCTTCGCGCCCACCGAGGCGACGGACTACCGCGCCACCGTGCGCATGCGCCGCGCCGACGGCTGCCCGGAGAAGCCGGTGGTGTTGATCGGCACCGGCGTCGACGCGGTGCTCCGCTGGTCGCCCCCGCAGATCGACTTCGGCTACGCGTCGCCCGGCGTCACCGCCACGGCGGAGGTGGTCATCTCGAACCTCTCGCTCGCCGACGTGACCATGAACCCGCTGGTGATCAACGACCAGGGCTCGAGCACGCCGAGCAACATCTTCAAGATCATCGACACGGGTGACGGCACCGCCGGCAGCTCGATCGTCGTGCCGCACGGCACGCGCCAGACCGACGCGACCATCACGCCGGGCACGGTGACGGTGAAGTTCTCCTTCAAGCCCACGGTGCTCGGCCGCAAGAACGCGACCTTCAAGGGCACCACGCAGCTCGAGAGCCAGCCGCTGGTCGGCATCTCCATGACGGGCGTGGGCGGCGGCCCCGACATCGACGTGACGCCCGCCAACACGATGGATCTCGGCCGCATCGCCTACTTCGCGAACGCCACCACCCCCTCGGCGGCCACGCGCCTGCTGACGGTGAAGAACGTCGGCACCCGGCCCTCACCCCCCGATTCCAAGGGCAACCTGAAGCTCGGCACCGGCGACGCCACCAACGGCTACGTCGGGCCGTACTGGGCGGTGGTCGCGCACGGTGACTCCACGCTCGAAGAGATCTGCGTCGGCGTGGTGGCCACCGACGGCTCGTGCACCAACACGTTGCCAACCAGCGGCGCCAACAGCTACCAGCCCAACCTCGGCCTCGAGGCCGGCACGTCGACCTCGCGCCTCGATATCCCCGTGAAGATCACGCCGGCCAGCCTCGGCCAGAAGGAATGGGAGGTGCGCATCTTCAGCAACGACCCCGATGAGCCGGTCACCACGGTGGTGATCAAGGCCAACGCGGTGGAGCTCGCGCCCTGCGACATCACCGTCTCGCCGGTGGCCGTGAACTTCGGCGTCATCACGCCGCCCGCGCACACCGACCTGGCGTTCGCGGTGCACAACAACAGCACCACCGACGACTGCCTGATGTCGAACCTGCAGCTGGGCACCGAGGTGGGCACGCCCAGCGGCATGCAGCCCATCTTCTCGCTGCCCGCGGGCCCGCAGGCGGAGATCACGCTGGCGCCCGGCGCGACCCAGCAGTTCGCGGTGCGCGCGTGGCCGCAGGGGCAGACGCCTCCCTCGCCGGCGCAGGTGAGCGGCAAGGTCAGCTTCAACGTCGCGCACCCCGACACGCCGCTGCGTGAGGTGAACCTGGTGGCCACCGTGGGCACCGGCTGCCTGACGCTGGCGCCGCAGAACATCAACTTCGGCACGGTGAAGGTGGGCTGCAACTCGCCGACCCGCACCATCAACATCACCAACGCCTGCACCAGCGCGGTCACCCTGAACTCGACGACCCTGGGCGCGGGCATGGGGGAGTTCAACATCGTGAGCGCTCCGGCGAACGGCACGGTGCTCAGCGCCAGCTCGTCGACGCCGGTGAGCGTGCAGGTGCGCTACCACCCGGCCGACGTGGGCGCCGACAGCAACTCGGTGGTCTTGACGGTCACGCAGAACTCCGCGTCGGCGACCTACGTGGTGCCGCTGACCGGCGAGGGGAACACGACGGGCTTCAACACCGACACCTTCCGGCAAGACAGCAAGCCCAAGGCCGACATCCTCCTCGTCATCGACGACTCGTGCTCGATGTCTGACAAGCAGACCAAGCTCGCGTCGAACATGGACCACTTCCTCTCGTACGCGGTCGAGAACCAGGTCGACTTCCACATCGCGTCGACCAACACGGAGCTGACCGACACGAACCGCGGCAAGTTCTGCGCGATCTCCAACGACCCCGCGCGCTGCACGCACGGCAACAAGATCCTCACGCCGAGCACCACCGACCTGCTCAACGAGTTCCGCAACATCGTGAAGCTGGGCACCAACGGCGGCTCGGAGTCGTGCGTCGAGCCCGCGATGCGCGCGCTGACCAACGTGCCGTTCTCCACCACGGCGCCGACCGGGCCGTACATCAACGACCCGACGATCAACGGCGGCTTCCTCCGTGACGAGGCGGTGCTCGCGGTGGTGTGCGTCACCGACGCGCTCGACCAGATCCAGGACGCCGACGAGGGTTGGCCGCTCTCGACGTACCTGAACCGGCTGGTGGCGGTGAAGGGCTCGCAGCGCGCGAACATGTTCACCTACAACGTGATCGGTCCGTTCCTCCCGTCGGCGCCCAGCGGCTGCTCGTACGACGACACCAACATCGGCTGTAACGGCGACGCCTCGCAGGTCGACTGCCACACGCAGATGGTGACGGCGACCAACGGCGTGAAGGAGGAGATCTGCCTGGACGACTGGAGCCAGTCGCTGGAGCGCGTGGGCAAGAACGCCTTCGGTTTCCGCACGAACTTCTACCTGACGACGTTCCCCGACCTGGCGGCGTCGCCCGACCCGATCACGGTGCAGATCGACGGGGTCGACATCCCCTCGCATGACGTGCTGCCCGACGGCGGGCAGGGCGCGCAGATCTGGTCGTACGACGCGGCGACCAACTCGGTGAACTTCGCGCCGCTGTACGTGCCCGAGCCGGGCCAGACGCTGACGATCAACTACACGGCGACCTGCATTCTCTAGACGGGCGGCGGGTCGGTTTTCGTGGTGTGTCACCGCCCGCAGCCGTCGCGCGGGCGGCCTTGATGCTTGTTTGATGGAGATGACTTTCGTGAAGACGCTCAGAACGCTCATTCTTGTTGCTGGTGCGCTGTCGGCGCTGCCTGCGTGGGCGCAGCTCCCGCCGATTCAGTACTCGACGCAGACCTACCAGCCGCTGGTCGGGGCGACGGTGCTCAGCGGGTGGAACAGCACCGACGACGGTGAGATCACCGTGACGCTGCCGTTCGGCTTTGCGTACTTCGGCACGACCTACACCTCCGTGTCGGTGGGCACGAACGGGTACATCGCCTTCGGCCTGAGCGGCGTGACGCCGGGGTTCGACTCGCGCAACAACAAGACGTTCCCCACCTCGGCGACCCCCAACGGCCTCATCGCGCCGTTCTGGGACGACATGGAGGTGGCCTCGGGGGTCACGCAGGTGCGCATGATCACGGAGCCCTCGCGCGTGATCTTCGAATTCTACCAGTTGCAGGGCTTCTTCTCGACGGGCGAGTTCGTGAGCTTCCAGATCGCGCTCTACGCGGGGGGGCTCTTCACGGTGCACTACGGGCCCATCGCGGCGGGCTCCGCGTGGAGCTTCTCGTCGGGCTTCGAGGACCCCACCGGCACCGTGGGCGCGAACTTCATTTCGTCGTGCACCACCGCCTGCTCGCTCTCGAATTGGACCCCGAACACCCTGATCCGCGTCGGTGAGCCCGACGTGGTCGACCTGACGGTGCCCACGGTGACGGTGGCGAACATGGTGCGCCAGCCTGACGACAACCTGACCTTCACGGTGAACGCGCGCGTGCAGAACATCGGGCGCACCGGCACCGACGCCGGGTTCGACTGGCAGGCGTACCTCTCGCTCGACCGCACCCTCGACCTCGATGGTGGTGACATCCTCGTGGCCTCGGGCTCGGTGGCTGATCTCCTCCCGGCGGTCTTCGGCGGCGTGACGGCCGATGGCGGGCAGTCGATCGTCGACGTGACGGGGAGCGCGATGACCACCACCGCGCCGCCGACCGGCGACTACTACGTGCTGGTGCTCGCCGACTCGTCGCGGGCGATCACGGAGAACAGCGAGGCCAACAACGTCGGCACCACCGCGTCGTCGTTCGCGCAGGGCATCGATCTCGTCGCGCAGTCCATCTCCGGAGGGGCGGCCTCGTCGCCGGGGTACGACGCCGGCGTGAGTCTCACCTTCTACAACCGCGGCACCTCGGCGCCGACGGGTGAGGTGCCGTTCCGCGTGTTGTTGAGCGGCGACACCAACTACGACGCCACCGACGTGCCCATCTACGACGGCACCGCGACGGTGAGCGGCGGGGAGACCATCACCCGCGACGTGAGCTTCGCGATGCCGGCCAACGCGGCGCAGGGCACCTATTACTACCTGCTGCAGGTCGACCCGACCTCGGCGGCGCAGCCCACCGGCGTCATCACCGAGAGCGTGGAGACCAACAACGTGGTGGCCTCGTCGGGGAAGGTGACCATCTCGCGCCCGGAGCTCTCGGTGGCGAGCGCCTCGTTGCTCGACCCCGCGACCGGTCAGGCCACCACCCGCGTCAACCTGGGCGACCCGGTGCGCGTCACCGCCCGCGTCGTCAACAGCGGTGACGTGCCGGCCTTCAACTTCGACCTGGGCCTCGTGCTGTCGCGTGACTCGACGCTCACGCTGTTGACCGACACCAAGGTGTGCGAGTCACACATCGACGCGCTCCCGGTGTCGCCCGCCGGCGTCGACGTCACCTTCGACTGCACGATGGTGCTCAACGATCGCAGCGGCGCGCCGTTGGAGTCGGGGCAGTACTTCCTCTTCGTGCTGGCCGACAGCAACTCGTCGGTGCCCGAGCAGAACGAGCTGAACAACAGCGTCATCTTCGGGCCCATCTACGCGCGCACCCCGGCGCCTGATCTCATGGTGTCGTTGGTGTCGGCGCCGACGGTGGCGGGCGTGGGCGAGGTGATCCCCGTGGTGCGCGGCCTGCGGAACCAGGGCAACGTCGACGCGCCGCAGGTGAGCTACCGCTACTTCGCCTCCGCCAACCCCATCGTCACGCAGCAAGACGTGCCGCTGAGCATCGTGCAGGGCGGCACCGAGGTGCTGGAACAGACCGTCACCCTCGCGCGCGGCGGCAGCGATCTGCAGACCGAGCTGGTGAAGCTCCCGTCGACGATGTCGCCCGGCTCGTATTACGTCGGCTGCATCATCGACACCGGCAACGCGGTGCCCGGAGACTGGGACCCCTCGAACAACGCGGCCGGCTCGCAGCCGGTGCAGGTGGCCGGCTCGGCGCTCCGCATCGCCACCACCACCCTGCCTGACGCGGTCATCGGGCTGCCGTACTCGTTCCGCCTCGCGGCGCTGGCCGAGGAGGGCGCCTCGACCTGGAGCTTCGACAGCGCCTATGGCCCGCCGCCGTCGTGGCTGACCATCGACCCTGCGACCGGCCTGCTGTCGGGCACCCCCACCGGTGACAGCGGTCTGGTGGCGCTGACCATCTCGCTGGAGAACGGTGGCCGCACGGCGTTGACGCGCCTCGCGCTCCGCGTGTTGCCGATGACCTCGGGGCTGCTGGTGACCAGCTCGTCGCTGCCGGCCCTGGTGAGCGGCTCGGCCTATTCGTACTCGCTGGGCGCGGTCGGCGGAGTGCCCCCGTACTCGTGGCGCCTCCTCTCGGGCACGCTGCCGTCGGGCCTCACGCTCAGCGCGTCAGGGCAGATCTCGGGGCAGCCTCCGAGCGCGCCGCTCGTCGCGGTGCCGTTGACCGTGCAGGTGCGTGACGCCGCGGGCGCGTCGGCCAGCAAGGCGCTCACCCTGCGCGTCATCGCGCCGGGCGCCATCTCGTTCACCACGCTCGCGTTGCCTGACGCCGTCGTCGGCCAGTCGTACCTCGCCGATGTCCGCGCGCAGAATCAGGACGGCAGCAGCACGGTGAAGCCCCTGGTGTGGAAGCTGGCGGGCGCGCTCCCTGCGGGCGTCACGGCGACTCCGCAGCAAGACGTCATCAGCCTCGCCGGTACGCCGCGCGAAGCAGGGCGCTTCACGTTCAACGTGGCGGTGGAAGACGGCAACGGTCGCACCGACTCCATCGACTACACGCTGACGGTGCAGCCGCAGCGCTACCGCGTGCTGGCGACGCTGCCCGACTCGGTGCGCGCCGGCGAGACCGTGGAGGTGCCGCTCGCGGTCACGCCCTCGGCCGCGGTGACCTACCGCATCGTCAACGGCACGCTGCCGCCCGGCCTGACGTTGGTCGACGGCAAGCTCTCGGGCACCGTGGCCGATGGCGTGGCCGCCGGGTTGTGGCCGTTCATGCTCGAGGCCCGTGACGCGGCGGGGATGACGGGCGTGACGCCGCTCGCGTTCTCCGTCGCGGTCGACGTGAAGAGCCAGGGCTGCAGCACCACGCCCGGCGGTCTCACGCCGTGGTTGCTGGTGTTGGCGCTGCTGGCGCTCTCGCGTCGCCGGGCGCAGACCTTCGCGGCGCTGGCGGTGGTGGCGCTCGTACCCTTCGCCGCCCGCGCGCAGTACTCGTCGAGCTCTTCGCCCGCGGCGTACCAGCCGTTGACCGGCGGCACCGCGACCACCGCGGGGGCGTCGATCACCGTGCCGTTCGACTTCGAGTTCTTCAACACCGTCTTGTTGGCGAACCAGCCGGTGCAGATGTCGCAGTACGGCTACCTCGCCGTGGCGGCGTCGAACTCCACGTCGTCGTCGAACCTGGCGATCCCCAACTCGTCGACCTCGGGCCCCAAGGCGTTCATCGCCCCCTGGTGGGACCAGCTGACCGCGCCCGCGAGCTCGGCGAACGGCTACCGCTACCAGCTCACCGGCAGCGCGCCGAACCGCGTGATGGCCTTCGAGTGGAACCAGGTGGGCGCGAACCTCACCAGCAATCGCATCGCCTTCCAGGTGCAGCTGTACGAGGCGACGGGGCGGATCCGCTTCGTGTACTCGAACGCGTTGCCCGCGACGGGCGTCAGCGCGTCGGTGGGCATCCAGGGTGATCTCGGCGTGGGCATCGCCGCGTTGAGCTGCGCGCCTTCGTGCGCGAGCACCGCGTACCCGGCGGGGCAGGCGATCGACTTCTTCCGGCCGCCCGACTTCGAGCTGGTCTCCGTCTCGTCGAGCCAGACGGGCTACGCGGGCGTCTCGTTCCTCGCGACGGCGACGGTGCGCAACGGCGGTGGCCGCGACGCGACCGCGGTGCCGGTGCGCTTCTACCTGTCTGATGACCAGTCGCTCGACACCAGCACCGACGCCGTCATCGGCAACGCGCAGGTGCCGTCGCTGATCGCGCCCGGAGTTGGCCAGGCGACCTCCACGGCGGCGCTGCCGTCGAACCTCACGCCGGGCTCCGTCTGGTACGTCTTCGCGGTGGTCGACCCCGACGGGTTGACGGCGGAGACCCTCGAGACGAACAACACCTCGCTGCCCACCAGGATCACCATCGGCAGCCCGACGCCCGACCTCGCGGTCAACAGCCTGTCGGCGCCCGACGCCGGCGCGCCCGGGGAGTCGATCGCGGTCACCGCCGTGTTCGCCAACGGGGGCAACGCCGACTCCGTCGCCACCACCTACAGCTGGTTCCTGTCTGACAACGCGTCGGTCAGCGTCGGCGATCGGGCCCTGGGCGTCGGCAACCTCGCGGCCCTCACCGCGCACCAGACGCAGATGGTCAGCGAGTCGCTGATGTTGCCCTCGGGGCTCTCGCCGGGCCGGTACTGGTTGGGCGTGTGCGTGAACTACGACTCGAGCACCGGCCAGTTCGGTGGGGCAGAGATCAGCATCGTCAACGACTGCTTCACTCGCACCCAGAGCATCGTGGTCAGCACGGGCGCGGTGGCCATCTCGAGCGCGCCGCTGCCGCCCGCGACGCAGTACTCGCCGTACGGGCTCCGCCTCGCGGCGACGGGAGGCACCGGCTCGTATACGTGGCAGGTGACCGGTGGGGCGCTGCCGCCGGGCGTCACCATGAGCACCTCGGGCGATCTCGCCGGCGCGCCGTCGTCGGTGGGCACCTTCAACTTCGAGGTGACGGTGACCTCTGGCGCGACGACCGACACGAAGTCGCTGTCGATCACCGTCGCGGCCGGCGGGCTGCCGCTCGCGGTGGTGCCGCAGTCGCTGACCGCCGCGGAGGCCGGGCGCGTCTACAACACGCCGCTGGTGGCGGTGGGCGGCAAGCCTCCGTATGTGTGGAGCGTGGTCGACGTGGAGAGCGCCCCGTTGCCGGTGGGCATCGGGCTCTCGACCGACGGGCTCCTCGAAGGGCGGGCGCAGGCGCAGGGCGACTACGCGTTCACCGTGCGCGTCACCGACAGCGACGGCGCGACGGCCGACGGCGCGTTGACGCTGAGCGTGGTGACCCCGGTCTCGCTCTCGGTGGGCACGGTGGCGGTGAAGCCGGCGACCCTCGGCGCGGCGTACCTGCAGCCGCTGGTCGCGGTGGGCGGGCTGGCGCCGTACACGTGGTCGGTGGTGCGCTTCCAGAAGCTGGCGGAGCTGCCGACCGACGCCCCCGGGCCGGCGCTGACGGAGCCGGCCGACATCGACGCGGCGCTGGCGGCGCTCGGCCTCTCGGTCGACGATCGCGTGGCGACCGACTACTTCAGCGGCACGCCGGTCGAGGCGGGGCTGTTCCTGCTGACCTTCGAGGTGCAGGACAGCTCCGGTACCTCCGCGGCGCAGAGCATCACCGACACCGCCAACGTGTTGCTGCGCGTGGCGTACCGTGACGCGCTGGCCATCACCACCACGGCGCTCCCCGACGCGTTCGTCAACCAGCCCTACCAGGTGAAGCTGTCGCACAACGGCGGCGTGGCGGCGGAGGGCATCGCGTTCTCGGTGGCGTGCGTGCAGCAGGTGGTGCGCCCCGGCGAGTTCAAGTGCGCCGACGTCGACGTGCTGCAGCAGCTGCCTGCGGGGCTGACGCTGGCGGCTGACGGCACCATCTCCGGCACCACCACCGCGGAGCCGGGCGTCTACACCTTCCTCGTCAGGGTGGTCGATCAGCTCGGCCGCCAGGACGTCCGCGCCTCGGCGATTCGGGTGCAGCCCGACTTCGCCACGCAGTCGAAATCGGGGTGCAGCACGGCCCCCGCGACCACGGTGCTGTGGCTCGGCGCGCTGGCGGTATTCGCGCTCCGGCGGCGGCGCGCGTCTTCCCTCACGTCAACCCAAGAGACCCTCTAAGTCATGTTGAAGAACCTCCTCATGGCGGTTGGCTCCGCCTGCGTGATGGCAGTGGTGGGCGCGGCCTGTTCGTCGGGCCCCGTCAACGTCTGCGTCGACAAGAAGATCCGTTGCTCCCAGGCCGGTTACATCTGCGACCCGGGCGACGGCGTGTGCAAGTGCGGTGGGCGCGGCGGCGTGGTGTGCGCCGACAGCGAGGTCTGCGACGCCACCACCAACACCTGCCTCTCGAACGTCTGCAAGAACGTCGACTGCGGCTCTCGCGACGGCGGCTTCGGCACCAGCTGCGACGTGCACGACGGGCAGTGCAAGTGCGGCGGCACGGGCGGCACGGTGTGCGGCGACAACGAGCTGTGCAACCCGAACGCGCGCGTCTGCGAGGCGCAGGCCGACTGCAACCAGGTGGCCTGCCCGCGAAACCAGGCGTGCGACACCACCACGGGCCACTGCGTGTGCGGGAGCTCGCAGTGCAACCCGACGGAGACGTGCTCCGCGGGTGATGGCGGCAAGGTGTGCGTGCCCGACAACTGCACCGGCGTGGCGTGCACCGGCGCGGCGAGCTGCGACGGCGCCGACGGCCTGTGCAAGTGCAACGGGCTGGTGTGCCAGAGCGGCCAGGCTTGCGCCTGCCCGCCGGGGAGCGACGCGGGGTGCGCGACCAGCGCGCTGGCGTGCCGCACCAGCAACCTGTGCTCCACCGTCACCTGCAACAACGGCACGACGTGCGACCCGGCTGACGGCCAGTGCAAGTGTGGCGGCCCCGGTGGCCCGGTGTGCGCGTCGAACCAGATCTGCAACCTCGGCCCGCCGCCGCAGTGCGAGGGCGGCGAGCAGTGCGCGTACCCCGACGGCGGCGCGAAGGTGTGCCCCGGCGGCACGAGCTGCGACCCTGAAGATGGCGTCTGCAAGTGCGGTGGCCGCGGCGGTCTGGTGTGCGCCGACGCGCAGACCGACGACGCGGGCGTGCAGCTGGCGCCCGCGGAGATCTGCGTCTCCAACCCGGTGCAGCTGGCCTGTCGCCGCCCGTGCAAGGTGACCGACCCGGCGTGCGCCGACGGCACGTACTGCTACTTCGACTCGTCGGCGGCGCCGACCGCCTCGTACTGCGCCGCGCCCACCGGCACGAAGCAAGACGAAGACGGCTGCACCACCGCGACGGCCTGCTTCAGCCAGACCCCGAGCCCGCACCCGCTGCACTGCCTCGGCCTCGCGCTGGGCCAGACGGGCATCTGCCGCGCGTACTGCGACGTGGCCGCGGGGCAGGGTGGCTGCGTGCAAGACATCCCCCGCACGTGCGACCAGATCCCCAACGGGCCGGCCGGCATCGGGTACTGCCACCCCAGCAACTGAAGCGACGCTCCCGAGAGGCGACGTGCGTTTTTGCGCGTTGCCTCTCTTTTTGTTCCGTTGTTGATTCCAGAATCAATTTTCACGCGCTGCACCCTGGAGAAAAGCCATGCCGAACTTCTTCACGCCGGAGCACCAGGCGTTTCGCAAGTCAGTCCGCGGTTGGGTCGAGAAGGAGCTCGCGCCGCACGCGGTGGAGTGGGACCGCGCGGGCATCTTCCCGAAGGAGGTCTTCAAGCAGGCCGGTGAGCTGGGCTTCCTCGGCATCAACCACGACGTGAACTACGGCGGGTCCGGCCTCGACTACTGGTACGTCACCGCGTTCATCGAGGAGCTGGCGCGCAGCCACAACGCCGGCGTGGGCATGGCGCTGATGGTGCAGAGCCAGATGGCGACGCCGATCATCAACGAGATCGGCACCGACGAGCAGAAGCGGTTGTTCCTCGAGCCGGCGCTCAAGGGCGAGAAGATCGCCGCGCTGGGCGTCAGCGAGCCCTCGGTGGGCAGCGACGTGGCGAACCTCAAGACCACCGCGCGCCGCGTGGGCGACGACTTCGTCATCAACGGCAGCAAGATGTGGATCACCAACGGCACGCGCGCCGACTTCATCACCCTGGCGGTGCGCACCGGCGAGCCGGGCTACGCGGGCGTCTCGCTGATGACCTTCCCCACCGACGTGAAGGGGTTCTCGGTCAGCAAGAAGCTCGACAAGGTGGGCAACCTCTCGTCGGACACCGCGGTGCTGTACTTCGAAGACTGCAAGGTGCCTGCGCGCTTCCTGCTCGGTCAGGAAAACGAAGGCTTCTACCACGTGATGACCAACTTCCAGGGCGAGCGCCTGACGGCGGCGATCGTCGCGGTGGCGGGCATGGAGAACATGGTTCGCGATGCGGTGAACTACGGCAACGAGCGCACCGCGTTCGGCCGCCCGCTGATGAAGTACCAGGTGTGGCGCCACAAGTTCGTCGACCACCTCGCGCGCATCGAAGCGGCGCGTCGGCTCACGTACCACGCGGTGGAGTTGTTCGATCAGAAGCAGGACCCCGTGAAGGAGATCTCCATGGCCAAGCTGTTCGCCTGCGATCTCGCGCAGCAGGTGGCGTACGACTGCCAGCAGTTCTACGGCGGCATGGGCTACGTCGAGGAGACCGCGATCGCGCGCGCGTGGCGTGACGTGCGACTGCTGACCATCGGCGGCGGCACCTCGGAGATCATGAAGGAGATCATCTCGAAGCTCGAGGGCTTCTGAGGGCGGCCAGGTTCTCGCCGCGGGGAGTTGTGCTCTAAAGCGCGGGCATGTCGCGCCCGTTGCTCCTCGTCGCCGCCGTCACCGCCTGCCTCGCGCGGGCGGACTACATGGACCACTTCGTGCTGCGCGACGACGTGGGCGTTCACAAGGCGCCCTCGATCGGCAGCACGAAGGTCCTGCTGATCCCCGTCGAGGTGGCGGGCTTCCCCGCGTTCGATCGCGCCGCGCTGGAGCGCTTCTTCTCGCCCGACAACGCCGGTGGCTTCGTGCGCTACTACGAGACCGCGTCGTTGGGCCGCTACAAGCCGCGCGTCACCGTGGCGCCGACCGTGCGGTACGCGCAGTGCCCGTTGCCGGCTGACACCTTCCCCGGGTGCGCCATCGGCCGCGGCGACATCTCCGCGGTGACGGCGGGCATGGCGTTGATGAAGGAGGTGCTCACGAAGGTCGACGACGCGGGCATGGACTTCACGCAGTTCGACGTCAACGGGAAGAATGGCACCCCCGACAAGTGGATCGACGGCGTGATGCTGCTCATCAACACGCCGTTCGGCGGCATCGGCTTCCCCTACGCGTACTTCAACGACAAGACGCCGATCATCATCGACGGGGTGAAGATCGGCCACCTGGCGATCGCCGGCGACTCCGACAAGTACGTGATGGTGCACGAGTTCGGGCACATCCTCGGGCTGACGGATCTGTACGACGAGTCGGGCAAGTACGACGGCCTGTACCTCTCGCAGATGGGCGCCTGGTACTACGACCCGGCGATCCCGCTCCCCGACGCGGAGACGCGCTTCCGCCTGCGCTGGGGCAACTGGTACCAGGTGCAGGGCACGCAGCGGGTGCACGTCTCGCCGGTCGAGTCGAGCGGGCAGATCTTCCGCCTCGGCACGGGCGACGAGTACTTCCTCGTGGAGAACCGCGGGCCCGGCGGGCAGTTCGATCAGAGCCTCCCGGAGCGCGGGCTGGCCATCTTCCACGTCGATCGCAGCGTGAAGCTCTCGGGCGAGGAGGGCACGTTCATCAACCGCATCCTCGACTGCGTGAACTGCGACCCGTTTCACCCGTACATCGGGCTCCAGCAGGCCGATGCGAAGCACGAGATCGAGGCCGGCAAGCGCTTCGGCGCGGGCGACCTCTACGGCACGGGCGCGACGTTCGAAGGCACGCTCTACGACGGCGGCACGCCCGGCCTGCGCGTCACCGACATCACCGTGAACGCCGACGGCACCATCGACGCCACGTTCGAGGCCCCGGAGAGTGGGCAGTGCGGCGAGACGATCTGCGCGTCGGGAGACGGCTGCGCGCCGGTCGCGTGTGGCACCGCGCCGCCGCAGAAGAAGGGCTGCTCCGCGGCGCCTGCGCTGATGCCGGTGCTGGCGCTGCTACTTCTTGAAGAGCGCCTCCGCCGCCGACAGCAGCGCGTCGCGTGACGGGCCGCCGTCGCGCTTCGCACCGTCGCCGATCTGGAAGAGGTCGCAGAAGTTGGCCTCCAGCTTGTCCATCGGCACCTCGGCGAAGGGCTCCTTGCACTCTTTCGCCACGGTCTCGTCGTAGTGACGGCATTGAATACAGGCGTGCAAATCGGCTCCACAGCCCGGGCAGACGTCGCGCCGGCCCGGTTGGTTGAAGAGGGAGTCCAATTTCGTTCCGCACCTTCCGCAGCCGGGCATGCCTTGATTATAACGCACGCGATTTTTCGAAAGGGCCCCACCTGATGCACCGCTTGTTCGCCGCCGTCGTCTTCGTCGCTTCGTTCGTCTCCTTCGCCGCCGAGCCCATCGGGCTGAGTGAAGACGAGTTCCGCATGTACCAGCAGTACAAGGCCGCGATGAGCGACGCCCGGGTGCAGGCCATGAAGGCCGACAAGCAGCTCCCGGCCATCGCGAAGGACGCCGGCTACAAGCTGAAGGATCTGCAGAACGCCGTCGCGAAGGCGGAGGCCGCGGGCGACGTGAAGGCCAAGTGCGAGGCGAACCTGAAGGAGATCTTCGGCTCCGGTGAGCTCGCCGGGAAGATCGGCCGCCTGGAGTTCGACGCGTCGCAGGCGCAGGGCGTCGCGTACGTGCAGTGGTTCAACGACGATCAAGACAAGCTGCCCGTCGAGGCCAGCTACGCCGCCGCGCGCGCCGCCGAGGCGTGCCCCATCGCGTCGACGCTGACGGTGTGGGCGCAAGACAAGTCGGCTCCCAAGATGCGCGTGTTCCAGGCGCTGATCAGCCAGGGCTCGGCCAAGCGCATCAACGTGGAGAAGGTGAAGGACTTCGCCGCCACGCGCTACATCAAGCTCTTCGAGAAGGTGAAGAGCGCCGCCAACGGCGACGATCTCTCGACCGAGAGCGGCACGCCGACCGCCGCGCCCTGATTTTCTCTCGCGCGGCCAGAGGGCTGGGGTAGGGCTCGGCCCGATGGCGAAACGTCCGTACCAACCGAAGGACTACTTCTTCCGCAAGGCGAAGGAGGAAGGGCTTCGCGCGCGCAGCGCCTTCAAGATCGAGGAGATCGCCAAGCGCTTCTCGATCTTCAAGAAGGGGCAGACCGTCGTCGACCTGGGCGCGGCGCCCGGCGGCTTCCTGCAGATCATGCTCAACGAGGTCGGGCCGACCGGGCACGTCACCGGCGTCGATCTCGCGGCGATCAAACCGCTGGGCCGGCCGAACTGCGTGACGGCGGTGCTCGACGTGCTCGCCGACGACTTCCAGCAGCAGTTGGAGGCGCTGCACCCGGGGCCCGTCGACGTGGTGGTGTCAGACCTCGCGCCGAAGACCACCGGCATCAAGGACGTCGACGAGGCGCGCTCGCTGCGACTGGTGGGCGTGGCGTTGGACGTCTCGCGCAACCGCGGGCGCGTCGGCAGCCACTTCATCGCCAAGCTGTTCATGGGCGGTGGCTTCGAAGAGCTGCGCGAGGAGCTGCGGACGCTGTTCTCCGACGTGAAGGTGGTGCGGCCGGAGGCGACGCGCGGCGCGAGCATGGAGATCTACCTCGTGGGGTTGCGCAAGCGCTGACGCACCCCCCTCTCCCGCGTGCGGGAGAGGGTGGGGGTGAGGGCCGACGAGTGCGAAGCTGTCAGCGTTGAGACCGATTCTCTTCTTCTCTCTGGTCCTCGGAGTCGGCTGCGCCGAGCCGCCGCACCACGAGCTGCGGCGATGCAACGGCCACGAAGAGCTCTGCGCGCGACGCGTCGATGAAGTTGCGTTCGCCGGCACGCACAACTCGTACGCGAACACCGATGAGGGCTTTGCGGCACCGGGCCAGACGCACTCCGTGACGCGGCAACTGCATGACGGAATCCGCGTGCTGCACTTCGAGGTGCTCTCGTGGGACGACGTGACCAACGACGCAGGCGCGGAGATTTCGCTGTGTCACGGGCTGTGTGAGCTCGGTCATCGCGAGCTCGCCAGTCAGCTGCGCGACGTCGCCGGGTTTCTCGAGACGAACCCGAATGAGCTCGTGGTGTTCTTGCTGGAGCGCGCTGACAACACCGTTACCGCCGATGATCTCGGCAACGCCTTCGTCGATGCCGGGTTGCGCGTGCACGTTCAGCCGCAGGGCGCGCCGTGGCCGACGATGGGTGAGTTGCTCGACGGGGGCACGCCGGTGATCGCGTTGCTCGATGACACCTCGGGGAGCAGCTACCCGTGGCTGCTCCCGCGCTGGGAGTGGACGTACGAGACGCCGTGGAACAACCAGACACCGGCCGACTTCGGGCGCTGCGGCGCCGATCGAGGCACCGAGGGCAACAGCCTCTACGTCGTCGACACGTACCTCGAAGACGAGATCATCCCGACGGCGACGCACGCTCAGCTCGTGAACTACGACCCGTTCCTCATCGACCGCGTGTGGACGTGCCGCGAGTCACAGCAGCGCCTTCCGAACTTCGTGATGGTGAACTTCTACGAGGTGGGCGACGTGTTTCACGCGGTCGATGTGCTGAACGGTTTCGCCGCGCCGCCGACCTCGCTCGATGGCTTCCCTCCCGCGAACTTCCCTGACGGCGGGTGAGCGGTCAGCGAGCGTACCGCCCCGAAGAGTCAATGTGACAACCGGCGCGCCTGCGTTAGAGCTTTGCGCATGACGACGATTCTCTGCGTACGCCGCGACGACAAGGTGGTGCTCGGCGGCGATGGCCAGGTCACGTTGGACAAGGTGGTGATGAAGGGCAACGCGCGCAAGGTGCGGCGGCTCGCCGACGGCTCCGTCATCGCGGGTTTCGCGGGTGGCACCGCCGACGCGTTCACCTTGTTCGAGCGCTTCGACGCGAAGCTGAAAGAACACCAGAAGAACCTCGCGCGCGCCGCGGTGGAGCTCGGGAAGGACTGGCGCACCGATCGTTTCCTCCGGCGCCTCGAGGCGCTGCTGATCGTCGCCGACAAAGAAAAGACCTTCATCCTCTCCGGCGCGGGTGACGTCATCGAGCCTGAAGACGGCATCGCCGCGGTCGGCTCGGGTGGCAGCTACGCGTTGGCCGCGGCGCGGGCGCTCAAGAACCACTCTTCTCTCGACGCGAGGCGGATCACCGAGCAGTCGCTCAAGATTGCCGCCGACATCTGCATCTACACGAACCAGAACTTCAGCTTCGAGGAACTCTGAATGAAGACCTCCCTGACGCCGAAGGAGATCGTCGCCGAGCTGGACCGGTACATCGTCGGTCAGGCCGACGCGAAGCGTGCGGTCGCCATCGCGCTGCGCAACCGCTGGCGGCGTCAGCACGCTCCGAAGGAGCTGCGCGACGACATCACGCCGAAGAACATTATCCTCATCGGGCCGACCGGTGTCGGGAAGACGGAGATCGCCCGCCGCCTCGCGAAGCTGGCCGCCGCGCCGTTCGTGAAGGTCGAGGCGTCGAAGTTCACCGAGGTCGGCTACGTCGGCCGCGACGTCGAGTCGATGGTGCGTGATCTGATCGAGAACGCCATCGCGTTGGTGCGTGACGAGGAACTCAAGCGCGTCGACGAGCGCGCCGTCGAGCACGCGGAAGATCGCCTGTGGGAGCTGCTGAAGGGCGGCAACGGCGTCAGCTCGCCGCGGCTCAACGAGGGCGACCGCGAGAAGCTGCGCGCGCAGCTCCGCGCGGGGACGTTGGATGACACCTTCGTGGAGATGGAGGTGCAGGACTCCAACATGATGTTCATGAAGAACTTCGGCGGGCAGGGCATGGAGGAGGTGGGCGTGAACTTGGGCGAGCTCTTCAAGTCGATGCCGGGCATGGGGCGCCGCACCAAGAAGCACCGGGTCAACGCCAGCCACGCGCTGGAGCTCCTGAAGTCGGAGGAGGCGGGCAAGCTGGTCGATGAAGATCGCATCAACCGCGAGGCGCTCAAGCGCGCGCAAGACGACGGCATCATCTTCCTCGACGAGATCGACAAGATCGCCAGCCGCGAGGGCAAGTCGGGCGGGCCCGACATCTCGCGCGAGGGCGTGCAGCGCGATCTGCTGCCCATCGTCGAGGGCAGCTCGGTGAACACCAAGTACGGCCAGGTGAAGACCGATCACGTGTTGTTCATCGCGGCGGGCGCGTTCCACGTCAGCAAGCCGTCAGATCTCATCCCCGAGCTGCAGGGGCGCTTCCCCATTCGCGTAGAGCTCGAGGCGCTCAGCAACGCCGACCTCGTGAAGATCCTCCGGGAGCCGAAGAACTCGCTGCTCAAGCAGTACGCCGCGCTGCTGGCGACCGAGGGCGTGACGCTCGACTTCCGCGACGACGCCATCGAGGAGATCGCGCGGCTCGCCGCGCAGGTGAACGCGCGCACGCAGGACATCGGCGCCCGGCGGCTCCACACCATGCTGGAGCGGCTGCTCGACGAGGTCGCGTTCTCGGCGAGTGAGACGCCCGGCGCCTACGTCATCGACGCGGAGCTGGTGAAAAAGAAGCTGGGTCAGCTCGCGCAAGACGAAGATCTCTCCCGCTACATCCTCTAAAGAGACGCCCATGAGCAGAACCGACGAGTTGGTGCACGAGGCGAAGGAGGCTCTCCTTCAGAACTACAAGCAGCCGCCGATGGTGCTGGTGCGCGGTTCAGGCAGCGAGCTGTGGGACGCGGAGGGCAAGCGCTACCTCGATCTCATCGCCGGCATCGCCACGTGCTGTCTCGGCCACTGCCACCCGGCCGTCACCGCCGCCGCGAAGAAGCAGCTCGATTCGCTGTGGCACGCGTCGAACGTCTTCTACACGGAGCCATCGATCCACCTCGCGGACCGCCTCACGAAGGCCAGCGGGTTGCCGGGCGCGCGCGCGTTCTTCTGCAACTCCGGCGCGGAGGCCAACGAGGCGCTCATCAAGCTCGCGCGGCGCTACCAGCACGAGGTGAAGGGCGAGAAGGACCGCTTCGACATCATCACCTTCGAGGGCGGCTTCCACGGGCGCACGCTGGCCACCGTCACCGCCACCGCGCAGCCGAAGTACCAGGCGGGCTTCGAGCCGCTGCCGCAGGGCTTCACCTACGCGAAGCTGGGCGATCTCGAGGGCGTGAAGAAGCTCGTCTCGAAGAAGACCGTCGCCATCCTCATCGAGCCGATCCAGGGCGAGGGCGGCGTGAAGCCGGCGCCAGAAGGTTTCTTGAAGGCGCTGCGCGAGCTGTGTGACGCGACCGGCGCGCTCCTGCTCATCGACGAGGTGCAGACCGGCATCGGCCGCACCGGCAAGCTGTTCGGCCACCAGCACGATGGCATCGTTCCCGACGCGTTCTCGTTGGCCAAGTCGCTGGGCAACGGGCTGCCGATCGGCGCGATGGTGTGCTCCGGCGAGACGGCGAAGGCGCTGACGCCCGGCACGCACGGCTCGACCTTCGGCGGCAACCCGGTGGCCTGCGCAGCCGCGCTCGCTACGTGGGACCTCGCGACGAGCCCCGCGCAGCTCAAGGACACCGCCGAGAAGGGCGAGCACTTCCGCGCGCTGGCGCTCGAGATCCAGAAGCGGCACCCGGCGCGCATCAAGGACGTGCGCGGGCGCGGGCTGCTGTGGGGCATCGAGGTCGAAGGGCCGGCCGCCGAGGTGCAGGGCCGCTGCCGCGAGAACGGGCTGCTGGTGAACACCGCCGGTGAGAAGACCGTGCGCTTCGCGCCTTCGTATCTCGTGTCGCGTGAGCAGCTGGCCGAAGGCCTTGCCATCTTCGAACGTTCTCTGTGAATTTGCGGCCGGGGGCGGAAACACGTGGCTGACGAGAAGGTCGATCTCGATGATGTCCGGCAGCGCGAGATCAACGCGCTGGAGGCGAAGGTCTCGAACCCCAACCACTTCACGGTGCTCGGCGTGGCGAACGGCGCGTCGGACGACGAGGTGCGCACGGCGTTCCGCGAGCTGTCGCTCAAGTTCCACCCCGATCGCTACTTCGGCAAGCGGCTCGGGCCCTTCAAGCAGAAGCTCGACCGGGTCTTTCAGCGGCTGGTGGAGGCAAACCAGACGTTGACCGACGCCGATCGCCGCGCCGCGTGGATCGCCGCGAACCCCAGCCTCGGGTTGGCGACCGCGCCGACGCGCAGCACACCGTCGTCGATCGCTCGCGAGCAGACACAGCTCTCCCGCGACGAGGAGCGTCGCCGCCGCCTCGCGCACCACCCGTACCTCTCGAAGGCCACCCGGCAGATCGAGCTCGTTCAGCGCGTGAAGCAGCACATCGCGAAGGGCGAATTCAGCCTGGGCTTTTCGCTGGTCAACCAGGCCGCGCAGGCCGACCCGAACAACGCCGAGCTCAAGGTGCTGCTGGCCGAGGCGCGCAAGCACATGGATCACGGGCGCGCCGAGGAGAACTACAAGCGCGCGATGACCGCGCTGGAGGTCGGCGAAGACGACGTCGCCATCAGCGCGCTCAAGTCGGCGGTCTCGGCGGAGGCCTCGCACCACGTGGCGGCGTACAAGCTGGCGCAGCTCCTGGAGCGCCGTGGCGCCGACCCGCGTGAGTCGACCGGGTATGCGCAGAAGGCCGTCGACGCCGAGCCCACCAACGCCGACTACCGCCTGTTGCTGGCCCGCTTGCTGGGGGCGGCGGGCATGAAGGCGCTCGCGAAGAAGCACGCTGACGAGGCCGCGCGCCTCGGGGGCGGCAAGAAGCGGTAGTCACGGTCGCTGGGCGACCAGGGTCACTCCCCAGCCGCGCATGACGAGGCGGTGAGCGCCGCGATGCTCGTCGAGCGCGGAGATCAACTCCGTGCGCAGCGCCGGTTGGAGCCCGGCGGGCACCATCGCGAGGAGCGTCCCGAACGCGCTGGCCTCCGCGAACTCGACGAACGCGGCGCCATTTTCATGTTCGTGCTCGGTGCGGCTCACGTGGAGCTCGAGCAGCTCGAGGCCGGCTTGTGCAACGAGACCCATCAGCTCCGTCGTGGTGGCGCCGCGTGACGCCGTGTCATCGACGTGCGCGGCGTACGGAGCGCGCGCGAGCAAACGGCGCAGAATCGACCCGAGGGTACTCGCCGCGGAGAGCTCCCGGGCGACGGTGGTCGCCGCGACGCGCCCGCCCGGCCTGAGGACTCGTCGAATCTCCGAGAAGGCGCGCGGTTTGTCGGCGATCCAGTGGAGGACCGACGAGAGACACACCGCATCGAAGCCTCGCTCTTCGAAGCCCCGGAGGTCTTCGGCCTGCCCCACCTCGAACCGTGCTGCGGAGGGCTGCGCGCGCGCGACGTCGATGCGACGTCGGAGAGGATCGATGCCGATGACGCGCGCGGTCGGGCCGAGCCGCGCTGAGATCCATCGTGTGAGGCGACCGGTACCGCAGCCGAGGTCGAGGACGTGCGCTGCATCATGGAGCGCGAGGAGCTCGACGAGCCGCTTGCCGCTCTCGAACTGCTGATCGCTGACGCGGTCGTAGGTCTCGGCGAGGTGCGCGCTGTCGTGTGCGAACGACGTCATGACCGCGGGCTCGCCTCGCGCTGCATCTTCGCGATCGACCGCGCGATGAAGAGCGCGCCCAGCCCGAACCCGAGCGCCGTGACGGCGACGTCAGCGGGCCGACGCAGCTCGAGCTCGCCGACCGGCACGAGCATCGCGTAGGCGAGCGCGAGGTTGAAGAGGCTCCAGACGATGTTCACCGCCGGCGAGGAGCGCCCGCGGAAGGGGGGCTTCGCGAACGGGGTGTGAAACGGGCGCCCGGAGATTCCGGCGATGAAGTGCGGCGTCGAGTTCGCGAGGAACACACCGCCGAAGAAGTACGCCATGCCGCTGTGCCAGTTCATGTGGGCCTCGAGCGTTAAAGGCAACTGCGAGTTGCCAAGTGGAGGATGAGAGCTTGTCGCGGGTTCCTGGAGATGGCAACTCACGGTTGCGAAGTGAGATGATATGAGCTGCTCCATGCGACGTACCCAGGGAGTGCTCGGCGGGCGGAGCCGGCAGGTGGTGGCGCGGGTGTTCGACGCGGCGATGGAGGAGCTGGCGACCTCCGGTTACTCCGGGTTCCGCATGGAGGCGGTGACCGCTGCCGCCGGCGTCAACAAGACGACCATCTACCGTCGGTGGCCGACGCGCGCTGCGCTGGTGGGCGCGCTCGCGGAACGCATGACCGCACCGCTGCGCGAGCAGCCGCTGCCCGACACGGGCTCCCTGGAGACGGACCTCGTGGAGGCGTTCACGCGGCGCTTCCACGTCGCGCGCAAGGCGGAGGGCCGCGCCTGGGCGCGGTTGTTGGAGGAGCGCTCCCGCCCGGAGGTCGCGGCGCTCGTCGGGGCTGCCGTCGCGGGGCGGCGTGACGAGTGGCGTTCGATGGTGAGGCGCGCCATCGGCCGAGGCGAACTGCCGCGCGGCACGGAGCCACGGCTCGTGCTCCAACTGGTGCGCGCGCTCGTCGACTCCCGCCGCGTGGCGCGGCTCGATCGCGGCTGGCTCCGGCTCGCCGTGCGCACGGTTCTCGCGGCGGCGCACGCCGGCGTTCTCGCGCCCGCGGGCCGCCTGCCTGCCCGGAAGAAGTCTTAAAAATGCGAGAACCCCCGCAAGCATTCTAGGCTGGCGGTACACATGGCAGGGGACCGGGAACCCGTCATCGGGATCGACTTAGGGACGACCAACAGCGTGGTGGCGACGGTGCAGGCAGGCACGCCCGTCGTCATCAGGCTGCGGTCTGGCTCCAACCTGCTGCCGTCGGTCGTCGCGTTGGCGAAGACCGGCAAGACGCTGGTCGGGGCCATCGCGAAGCGCCAGGCGATCACCAACCCGCAGGGCACGGTGTACGCCAGCAAGCGCCTCATCGGCCGCAAGTTCAGCAGCCCGCAGGTGCAGCAGGCGCTCCGGGCGGTGCCGTACACCGTCGAGGCCGGCGAGCACGACGACGTGCGCGTGAAGCTGGGCGACAAGGCGTTCTCGCTGCCGGAGCTCTCGGCGCTGGTGCTCAAGGAGCTCAAGGCCGACGCGGAGGCCTTCTTCGGCAAGCCGGTGAAGAAGGCCGTCATCACCGTGCCCGCGTACTTCAACGACGGCCAACGCCAGGCGACGAAAGACGCGGGCCGCATCGCGGGCCTCGAGGTGCTGCGCATCATCAACGAGCCGACCGCCGCCGCGCTGGCGTATGGCTTCGGCAAGAACCTCACCGGGAAGATCGCCGTCTTCGATCTCGGCGGCGGCACCTTCGACATCTCGGTGCTGGAGATCGGCAACGGGGTCTTCGACGTCATCGCCACCGGCGGCGACACCTTCCTCGGCGGCGAAGACTTCGACAACCGCATCATCACGTGGCTGGCCGACGAGTTCGAGCGCGAGTACCGCGTCGATCTCCGGAAAGACCCCATGGCGCTGCAGCGCCTCAAAGACGCGGGCGAGAAGGCGAAGATCGAGCTGTCGACCGCGCGCGAGACGCAGCTGAACCTGCCGTTCATCTTCACGCCGCCGGGGGGCGGCTCGGCGCTCCACCTGCAGAAGGTGCTCACCCGCGAGAAGCTGGAGTCGCTCTGCGCGGAGCTGGTCGCGCGCACCATCACCCACTGCGAGCAGGTGCTCGCCGAGGCGAAGGTGAAGCCCATCGATCTGCGCGAGATGATCCTCGTGGGGGGCATGACGCGCATGCCCGCGGTGCAGGAGGCGGTGAAGCAGTACTTCCGCCGCGACCCGTCGAAGGGCGTGCACCCCGACGAGGTCGTCGCGCTGGGCGCCGCGGTGCAGGCGGAGGCGCTGACCAACGACGCCACCGAGGTGGTGCTGCTCGACGTCACGCCGCAGTCGCTGGGCGTGGCCATCGCCGGCGGGTACGTGCGGCGCCTGATCCCCAAGAACACCACGGTGCCCACCTCGGTGACGGAGGTCTTCAACACCTCGCGCGATCAGCAGGAGACCGTGAAGATCATGGTGCTCCAGGGCGAGAGCGACGTCGCGCACCAGAACGAGCTGCTGGGCGAGTTCGTGCTCACCGGGCTGCGCAAGGCGGCGCGCGGCGAGGTGGAGATCGACGTGAAGTTCGAGATCAACTCCGAGGGCATCGTCTCGGTGTCGGCGAGCGACAAGGAGACCGGCGCGCAGCAGTCGATCCAGGTCACCGCCAGCGGCGGCCTCACGCAAGACGAGCTCAAGCAGATCCTCGATGAGCAGGCCGACCTGATGCTCGAGGCCCGCGCCGAAGAGGAGGTGCGCCTGCGGCACACGGAGCTCGAAGGGCTGATGCAGGAGCTGCGGGATCTGCTCCCGAAGCTGAAGGCCGCGGCGGGGAACTCCGACTTCGGGCAAGACGCTGAGAAGCGCGCCAACGCGTCACTCGACCAGGCGAAGTACGCGCTCAAGTCACCCAACCTGCAGACGGTGCTCAACGCGATCGACGCGATGAACCGCAACTTGAGCGTGTTCAAGGGCTTCCTCACCAAGGCGGGGCCGTGAGCGCGGAGCGGGCCGCGCAGCTCGTCGAGGCGGGCATCTGGTTGAAGCTGTCGGGTGATCTCGAGGGCGCGACCAAGCTGTTCGAGCGCGCGCTCAAGCTCGACCCCGACAACGCCCAGGCGCTCGCGCAGCTCGCCGGTGCGGAGGCTCCGCCGATGACCGACGCGCCACCCGCGGTGGGCGGCTCGTCGAACTCCACGCCTCCGCAGCCCTCGGCGCCCGATCTCGATGGTGACTGGGGCCGCTTCGCCGGCGCGCCGAGCCCGGTGCCGCAGATCCCTCCCGTGACCATGGAGTCGTCGCGCTCCGGCACGATGCGCCTCTACCCGGAGCCGGAGTCGAAGCCGGGCACGATGCAGATGTTCCCCGAGAAGAAGGCGAAGACCACCCAGCTCTTCCTCGAGAAGCCCGAGGTGCCGGCCCCGAGAACGACGCTGCCGCAGTTCTCGCGTGACGCGGTGCTGGAGGCGCCCCCCGCGCCGCAGCCGATGTCTGCACCGCCCGCGCCGCGCACCACGGTGCCGCAGTTCTCGCGCGACATCGTCCTCGGGGAGGCCCCGCCGGCCCCGCGCGCGACGCTGATGGACTTCGGGCAGAACGTGGTGCTGGGTGAGGCGCCCGCGGAGTCGCAGCTCCCCGTGGTGACCGCACCGTCACCCGCGCCGGTGCCCAGCTCCGATTCGGGCACGGCCTGGGGGTGGACGCCCTCTGCCGACGACTACACGCGCCCGCTGGAGCCGAGGCCTTCGCCGTCGCTCGCGCCGCGCGCCGAGTCGGCGTGGGACCAGCGCAGCAACCCCGGCATCAAGCTGGAGATCGAGCCCGATGGCCGGGCGCTCGATCTGATCGTCTCCGACTCGAAGATCACCCGCGCGCCGCCCACCACGAAGGACGAGCTCAAGATCGTGCTCCGCGGCGCGAAAGACCTGCTCGACCTCGACGATCACACCGGCGCGATGGAGCTCATCACCCGCGCCATCGCGCTCGCGCCCGACGACCCCGAGGTGATCTCGCTCAAGGATCGGAGCGAGGCGACGCTCCTGCGCATGTTCGAGTCGAAGATCGGCAAGCTCGAGGCGACGCCCCGGGTGCTGCTGAAAGACGACGAGATCATCTGGCTCAACCTCGATCACCGCGCGGGCTTCGTGCTCGCGCAGATCGACGGCACCGTCAGCTTCGACGATCTCTTCTCCGTCTCCGGCATGTCGCGGATGGACACCGCCCGCATCCTCGCGCAGCTGATCGACGAGGGCGTGATCAGCCGCGGATGATGGCGGTCCACTTCGCGCGCACCACCAGCTTGCCGTGCTGGTTGTGCGTCTCGGTGGTGACCTCGAGGAAGTCGAGCGAGCGCTTGGCGACGATGTCGGTGATCTTCCCGCGCGTGGTCAGCACGTCGCCGGGCTTCACCACCTCGTGGAACTCGAACTGCTGCTCGCCGTGCACCAGGCGCAGCAGGTTCACCTGCAACTCGGGGTCGATGCACGCGTCGGCGAACGGGCGGATGGCGAAGGTCACCGCGAACGAGGGGAAGCCGATGATCGACCCGTACGCGCTCGCCTTGCCGGCCTCGGCGTCGAACAGCAGCGGGCTCAAGCCCTCTGGCGGGCGCGTGGCGGAGAACCCGGTGGAGGGAATGCCGCCGCCGATGGCGTACGCGAACTCGCGCATCTTCTCCGCGCCGGCCTCGTAGGTGAACGGGCCGTACTCGCGGCCGATGAACTTGCGATCGAGGGCCATGACTACACCCGGCCTTTCACGGTGACGTTCTTGAGCACGGTCTCGCCGCGCTGGTTGGTGGCGTCGATCTCCGCGGTCAACACGCCCGCGTCGATGCCGGTGACCTTGCCGGAGTAGGTGACGACGTCATTCGGCGCGACGGGGCGCGAGAAGCGCACCTCGATGCCCGCCACGCGGCCGGGGTCACCGAGGTAGCGACCGAACGCGTCGACCGCCCACGCCAACGTGCACAGCCCCTGCAAGATGGTGCCGCCGAGGCCCGCCTCCGCGCCGACCTTCGGGTCGATGTGGATCGGGTTGAAGTCTCCCGAAGCCGCCGCGTAGTACAGCGGCCGGTACGGGTCGCAGGTCCGCGTCAGCGTGAAGGTGTCGCCCACCGAGTAGCTCATGGGGCGCTCTTACTTCAGCGCGCGGGGCGATCGAGGGGATCATCGACCTCCGCCTCGACCGACGCCTGCCGCGACTTCCACGTCGCCAACGCGTAGTCGATCAGCTTGTCGAGGTACGTCGTCAGCGGAGGGCACTTCACGCCCGTGCCGTCGAGCAGCTCCAGCGCGGTGTGGCAGTTGTAGAGCGCGAGGTGGTTCACGTACGCCACCGCCGCGCGCTGGGGCCGCGCCAGCTTCTCGACGCCGGGCATGCGGAGGAACCAGTCGGCCGCGCGCGCCGGCAGGCTGAAGCGCGGCAGCTTCTTGTTGGCGCGCTCGGCGATCAGCTCGTACACGCGCCGCGCGCTCATCGGGTTCGGGTCGACGAGGTGCACCGTCTTGCCTTCGGCAGCGGCGTTCTGCGCCATCGACCACGTGGCCTTCACCACGAAGTCGACCGGCACGACGTTGAGCGGCGCCACACCGTTGCCCGGCAGCGGCAGCGGCAGCACCAGCGGCGAGAGCACCAGCAGCATGCCGAGGTAGTAGGGGCCCTCGAAGCGATCGATCTCCCCGGTCGCCGAGTCACCCACCACGGTCGACGGGCGGATGATGGTGACGGGCAGCTTGTCCTTCGCGCGCTGCACCAGGCGCTCGGCCTCGTACTTGGTCTCTTCGTACGGCGTGCGGAACGACTGGCCGCGCTCGAGCTCGTCTTCGGCGATGACGCCCACGCGATCGCCCGACACGTAGCAGGTGCTGAAGTACACGAGGCGCTTCAGCTTTTTGCACTCGTGCGCCAGCTCCAGCACGTTGCGCGTGCCGCCGACGTTGACGCGCTCGGCGACCTCCTTCGGCATGCCGAGGTAGCTGATCGCCGCGAGGTGGAAGACGTGCGTCGTCTCGTCGACCAGCCGCTGGTACTCCGGGCCCGAGAGCCCGAGGTGCATGTCGACGATGTCGCCGGAGAGGATGTCGATGCGCGCGCCGGAGATCTTCGCCGCGTACGCCTCGGCCTCCTTCACGAACTTGGGCTGCACCAGCAACGTGATGCGGCCCTTCGGGTTCTGCTCCGCGAGGTACTTCACCAGCCGCTTGCCGATGAAGCCCGGGTAACCGGTGACGAAGGCGCTCAAGCTCATGAGGTCCTGCTCCTTAGCGCGCGAACCACCGCCTCGACCTGCCGGCGTGTGTCTTCACGCGTGCCGCCGTTGTCGATGACCCACGTCGCGTACTGGCGCTTCTCGTCGGTCGACATCTGCGAGGCGATGCGCGCCCGCGCGGCCTCTTCGCTCAACCCGTCGCGCGCCATCACCCGCGCCACCTGCGTCTCCAGCGGGCAGGTGACGAGGATCACCCCGTTCATGCCCTCGTGGAGCTTGTTCTCCAGCAGCAGCGCGGCGTCGTAGATGGCGTGCGTCGCGCCGGTCTCCGCCAGCGCCAGCGTCTTCTCCAGCGCCAGCGCGCGGATGCGCGGGTGGGTGATGGCGTTGAGCGCAGCGCGGGCGTCGGCGTCCTTGAACACCAGCGCGCCCAGCTTCGCGCGGTTCAGCACGCCGTCCTCCACCACGCCGGGGAAGCGCGCGGCGATCTCCGCGAGGGCAGGGCGGCCGGGCTCCACCACCTCCCGCGCCAGCGCGTCGGCGTCGATCACCGGCAACCCCAGCTCTCGCAGCATCTGCGTCACCGTCGATTTCCCGGTGGCGATGCCTCCCGTCAGCCCGAAGAGCAGCATCAGTCGGCCGGCGGGAGGAAGGTGAACGACTGCACGGTGCGCTTGTCTTCCTTGAAGAAGATCGCGAGGCCCACCTTCGCGTAGAGGAAGTACACGCGGTGCTGCGGCGTCTCCTTGCGCGAATAGCAGGGCTCGCGGTGATCCTGCGGGTCGCACTCCGGCCCGTAGGTCTGCTCGATGCTCTCCTGCTCGATCACCGGCAGCGGGTACACGTCGATGCGCTGCACTTCCTTCGTCGCCGGGTCGCACTTGAACTGCGCCTGCACCGTCCCGCGGATCGCCTGGAGCCCCGAATAGATGAAGACCTCCTGGCCGCGCGCGCTGACCTTCTTCGTCGGCTCGCCGAACTTCCCCACCACGTCGATGCAGCTCGAGCCACCGGGGGTGATGCCCTGCCACGGCCGGGCCTGCGCGAGGCCAGAGAGCATCAACAAGAGGAGCGCGAAACGCACGAAGCGCACTCTACACGAGGTTTTGGTGCTAACTGCCGCGCCCCGATGCAACGGCTCGTCTTCGTCATTCTCACGCTCGTCGCCGTCGGCGCGTGGGCCCACGACTACCTGGGGCCCGAGAGCTGTCAGGCCTGCCACCCCGCGGCCTACGCGGCCTGGCAGAACAGCGCCCACGCGCGCGCGCGGCAGGTGCTCTCGCCGCAGCAGCAGAAAGACGTGCGCTGCCAGTCGTGCCACTCGCCCAACGAGGCCGAGCAGAAGGTGCAGAACATCACCTGCGAGACCTGCCACGGCGGCGGCCAGTACTACTCGTCGACCTACGTGATGAAAGACCCCGAGCTCGCGCGCCTCGTCGGGCTCCTCGACCCCAACGAGAAGGCGTGCCGGAGCTGCCACGACAACGCCAGCCCCTCGCTGAAGACCTTCGACTTCGCCGCGAAGCTCAAGGCCATCGACCACTGGACGGCGGAGCGCGAGAAGCGCAAGGCACAGTCTCAATGATCAAGGTCGTCTCCGCGGAGTTCGTCACCACCGCGACCAAGCCCTCCGAGTACCCGCGTCAGCCCACCCCGGAGGTCGCCTTCGTCGGGCGCTCCAACGTCGGCAAGTCGTCGATGATCAACACGCTGGCGAACCGCAAGAAGCTGGTGCGCGTCTCGAACACGCCCGGCCGCACCAAGACGCTCAACTTCTTCGACGTGACCCTCGAGCACCGCGCGCGCCGGCAGGTGCTGCGCCTGTGCGATCTCCCCGGCTACGGCTTCGCGAAGGTCTCGAAGGGCGAGCGCGTGGAGTGGGACCGGATGATCGACGCGTACCTCCGCGAGCGGCACACGCTCAAGGTGGTGGTGGTGATCATCGACGCCGAGGTGGGCCCCACGTCAGACGACCTCGAGATGCTCGACTTCCTGCAAGACAAGCCGCCGCGCATCCTCGTGGTGGCGACCAAGCTCGATCGCCTCAACAAGGCCGCGCGCAAGCCGCGCCTCAAGAAGCTGCAGCAACAACTGGAGCTCCCGGAGAACGCGTTGCTCGGCTTCTCGTCGAACGAGGCCATCGGTCACGACGAGCTGTGGCGCACGCTGCTGGGCATCGTCGCCTGAGTCAGTGACGCGCTTCGGCGGCGGTGGCCTTCACCGCCCGTGGCGCCTGCTCGACGGGCCGCTGGGGGATCAACGCCACCGACTGCGCGCCCTCGGCCAGCACCTCGTGCGACACCGAGGTGAGGCGCCCGAGGAGCCCGTGCGGGTGCGTGCCCAGCACCAGCAGATCGCGGCGCTCGCGGTTCGCGAGGTCGAGCAACAGCCGCCCGATGTGCCCGCGGCCCACCTCCAGCCGCACCTCGAGCTGCACGTTGTCGGGCAGCCCCCGGAGCCCCATCTCCGTGGTGCGTTGCAGGCGCTCGGCCCACGTCGCCGCCAGCGCATCGGCCGGCGCCGCGACGCCTTGCCGGCTGGCCTCGTCGACTGGAGACCAGATGTGCGCCGCCAACACGTCGAGCGGCCCGAACGCGGAGAGCTGCTGCAGCCACACCCGCGTGCGTGACGCGTTCCACGCGTGGTCGACCGCCAACAGCACCCGGAGCGGCCCATCACCGTGCGTCCACGGCGTGAAGGGCAACCGGCTCTTCACCACGAGGATCGGCACTGACACGTCGCCGGAGATCCGGTCGATGGGCGTCGCGAACAGCGGCGACATCGGCCGGCTGGTGTCGCCGATCACCAGCAGGCGCGGCGCGATCTGGCGGCACAGCGTCGAGAGCTGGTGCTCCAGCTTGCCGTGCAACACCGAGGTCTCGACGTTGACTCCGCGCTCGCGGGCCGTCGCGGCTTCGCGCGTGAGCGCCGCGTTCGCGTCGTGATCGACGGTCGGCCCCGAGCCCGCGGGCATCACCGCGACGAGGTGCAGCTTCTGCCGCGTGCGATCGGCGAGCCCGGTCGCGACCTCCACGGCGTCGAGAGAGGAGGGAGTGAAGTGGGTGGCGCAGATGATGGACATGACCGGCTCCTTCGCGAGAGGTGCACTGCTCTCGAGCCTCGTCGGGCCGTACCGCCGACCTGGCGGAACTCTCCGGTTCAATAACCACCTCGTTTTACGCGCGCGCAGCCCCCGTGATTTCGAACGGTTGGCGGCGGTCTGAGAACGCTGGTAGGCGGCTCCGCGTGACGGCCAGTCAAGACAAGCGGCAGATGCGGCGAGCGGAGTTGGTGCGGCGGTTGACGGAGCTCGCCCCGCGGAATCGCATCGACGCGATGCTCGAGGAGGTCGACGGGAGGGCGCTGGTGCGCGCGCTGCCCGCCGAAGACGTGTACTCGACGATCATCGACGTCGGCCTCGTGGACTCCACCGAGGTGGTGCAGCTGTCGACGCCCGAGCAGTTCCGCGCGTTCATCGATCTCGCCGCCTGGCAGCGCGACCGCATGGACCCGCTCGAGGTGCTGCATTGGCTGCGCGCCGCGCGCGGAGACGATGACGACGACTTCGTCAAGAAGGTGCGCTCGCTCGACATCGAGGTGCTGGAGCTGATCTTCAAGAAGCTCGTGATCATCCACGACCTCGAAGAGGACCCCGACGTCAACCCCGAGGGCACGTCGATGGAGCTGGTGGAGGGCAAGTACCTCCTCGAGTTCCGCATCGACGGTGTCGACGAGGCGGCGCTGCGGCGGCTCACGTACGATCTCACCACGCACAACCCCTTCGAGCTCTCGCGCTTCATCGAAGCGGTGCGCTGGGAGTCGGTGATGGAGCTCGAGGAGGCGGCCTACCAGTTCCGCCGCGCGCGCCTCGAAGACATGGGCTTCCCGCCGCTCGAAGAAGCGCAGAAGGTCTTCGCGTGGGTCGACCCCGAGAAGGTGGGCATGAAGCCGGGCGCCGGCGCCGCGCTCGCGCCGGTCAGCGGCTACGTCGACTACGTGGCCGCCGCCTTCCGCGGGTTGGACCCCGTCGAGCGCCAGAACCTCGAGACCGAGGTGCGCTACCTCGTGAACTGCGTGCTGGTGGCGGAGAGCGCGGAGCCGGGTGACCCTGCCGCGGTGAAGCGGCTCTCGGAGCACGCGCGCGACTACCTCGACCTCGGCCTCGAGCACTACACGGGCGGCGACCCGGAGAAGGCCACGGAGGTGGTGCGCGAGACGACGCTGCGCGCGCTGTTCCAGGTCGGCTTCTCGTTGACGCTGCGCCTCAAGCGACGCGTCGAGAAGCTGGCGCACGAAGAGGGCGCGCGGTTCGCCGACACCTGGCTCGCGATGGACGAAGAGACCGCGGCGCTGCAGGCGCTGGCGCGCCGTCGCCCGCTCAAGGCGCTGAAGGTCGCGGGGGCCGAGCCGGTGCCCTTCCGCGCGCGGCGCGAGCTGGTGGAGGCCGAGAGCATCTTCGAGCGCGTGCGTCGCCAGCGAGCGGTGCTCCAGGCGCTGTTGGGCGCCAACCCGCAAGAGGTGATCGCGCGCTTCGGCGTGAAGTTCTCCGAGCTGACGCCGCAGCGCATGTTCGCCGCGGTCGTCGCGTGGGCGGAGATCGACGGCACCATCGAGGTCGCGCCGTTCCCCGAGCTCAAGGTGACCGAGCTCGCCGCGCGCATCTTCGATGACGGCTCGTCGGTCGCGCTGCGGGCGTCAGCGGGCCAGCGCGCGCTGCAGGCGTTGAGCGAGAAGCTGTCGGTCGACGCGGGCGAGCTGAAGACGATGATCGATCGCGTGCTGCAGGCGTTCGCCGCCGACTTCGGCGCGGCGTGGGTGAAAGACGGGCGCGTCCCGCGGAATCAGATCACCACGCTGCCGCTCCCGTAAAACTCCCTCTCCCATGGGGAGAGGGCGGGGTGAGGGGCGCACTCAGCCGACGAGCTTCTCAAGCGCGGCCTGGTCGCCCCGCGCGAGCGCGTCTTCAGCGAGCAGTGAGTCGCGGTCCCGGTACACGGTCGCCACGGCGACGATCTTCCCGCCGCGCCGGTACGCGACCGCCGCGTCGCGCTTCATCAAGTCACCGGAGACGGTGATCGCGTCGAACGACTCGGCGTGCCCGACGTAGTTGATCGGCACGTCGTAGTGCTGGCTCCAGAAGAAGGGCACGTCGCGAAACGCGCGGTTGCGGCCGAGCATGTTGAGCGCTGCGGTGTGCCCCTGTTGCTGCGCGACGACCCAGTGCTCGATGCGCCACGTCTCCGCGCCGGCCGGGAAGCGCGCCACGTCGCCCGCGGCGTAGATGTTGGCGTCACTGGTGCGGAGGAACTCGTCAACCACCACGCCGCGGTCGACCGTCAGATCCGCCAGCTGCGCCAGCTCGAGGCGCGGCTTCACGCCGACGCCCATCACCACGAGGTCTGCGGGCAGCGTCGAGCCGTCGTCGAAGCGCACCTCGGTCGCGGTGATCTCCGTGGGCTTGCGCCCGAGATGAAAGACGACGCCGTGTTCTTCGTGCAGCGCGCGCACGAAGTCGCCGACCTGCGCCCCGAGGATCTTCTCCAGCGGCCGCGCGCCGGGGCCGGCGACGGTGACCTCGACGCCGCGCGCCCGGAGCGACGCCGCGACCTCCAGCCCGATGAAGCTCGAGCCCAGCACCACCGCGCGCTTCCCCGGCGCCTTGAGGAGCCCACGCGAGTCGCCGAGGGAGCGCAGCGAGAACACGTGCGGCAGGCTCGCGCCGGGCAGGTCGAGCTTGAGCGCCTCCGCGCCGGTGGCCAGCAACAGCGCGCCGTACGCGAGCGTCCGCCCGTTCGAGAGCGTCACCGACTTCGCCGCGCGGTCGATCGCCGTCACCGCCACGCCTGACAACAGGTCGATCTTCTTCTCGGCGTAGAACTCGAGGCCCCGGAGGGGAATCCACTCCTCGGGCGCGGTGCCCGCGAGGTAGTCCTTCGAGAGGTTGGGGCGATCGACGGGCGCGCCTTCGTCGTCTCTCGCGATGAGCGTGATCGGCCCGGTGTAACCCTCGCGACGGAGTCGCTCTGCCGCTGCGTCACCGGCGGCGCCCGCGCCGATGATCACCACCGACGACGGCCCGGTCGCGCCCATGCGCCCGGCGAAGGGCGGTCGCTTCGCGCCCACGCGAACGCGCGTGCCTTCACGCGTCACCTCCCAGGTGTCGATCGGGCGCACCGACGGCGGCCCGACGGCCTCGCCGGTTCGAATGTCGAACACCGCGTGGTGCCAGGGGCAGCGCAGCTCGTGGCCCACGACGATGCCGTCGGCCAGCGGCGCGCCGTAGTGGCCGCACCCCGCGGCCGTCGCGAACACCTCGTGTCCGCGGCGCACCAGCAGCACCGGCTCACCCGCGGCCTGGCCGATCAGCACGCCACCGTCGGGAACTGCGTCGAACTCCACACCGCGCGTCAGCTCCGGGCCACTCGGCTTGATCGGCTCGCTCATGATCGCAGTGTAGCGATCACGCGCGCTGGCGAAGCGAGATCAGCAGTTGCTCCAGCGACTCCGCGCGCTTCGGCTCCGGCGGCAACACGCTCGCACGCTCGGCGGCATCGAACTCGGTGAACACACCATCGAGCTGCGCGGCCCAGCGCGCGGCGAGTGCGTCATCCAGCTCCGAACGCTCTCCTCGGCGCTTCCACTCGATGAGCTCCGCCGCGTGTGCCAGCGCGTACCTCGGCGCGAGCACGCGCAGGTCGGTCTCGAGCTCTCCCTCACGCAGGGCGTGGACGCCGGTGAGCAGCGTCCGCAGCACGTACAGCAGCTTCTTCACGCTGCGCTGGCCGGTGCTCTCCCACGCGAGGCGCTGCTGCGTCGCGAAGCCGCGGTAGTGCCGCGCGAGCCGCGTCGAGAGGTTCTCGCGCACCGCCGTCGCGAGCTCCGAGAAGGAAGGGCCGGTGAACAGCGCGTACCGGGAGAGGAACCGCTCCAGGTAGTTGCCGTTGCCCTTGAGCACGCCTTGCAGCACGCCACCGAGCTCGTTCGAGCTGTAGTCGATCTCCACGCCCTCGATGAGCTCCAGACGCTCGGCCGGCGCGGGTGCCGAAGGGAACCCCAGCAGCGCGCGCGTCGGCGCGAGGTGCACTGCCTTGAGATCAAGGTCCGAATCAGGCGAGGGGAACCCGTAGGCGTGCGCGCCGGAGAGCGAGATGACGACGTGCGAGCGCCGCGCGCTCTCCTCGTCGAGGACCCGTTCGGCGATCTCCAGTTGTCGCGACGTGAGCGACGCTTGCGCGGTGTTCATGGCTGTTCCCGGCCCATCTGGACCGGCGGCGGCGCGTTTCCTGACCACGGGTGACCGACCTGCTGGAGCTCCCGGCGCGCGCGCTCGTGGTGGATGCGCCGCAAGAGCGCGTCGGCGCGGGCGAAGTCCGGCTGCTCTGGCAGGGCGCTCGCTTGATGTGCCGCCTCGAGCGCCGGCGACGCCGCTTCGGCCTCGCGTAGCACCTCGTCGAGCGGCACCTCGCCGCGCTTGATGGCCAGCAGACGCTCCCGGAACGCGCCGGTCGCCGCGAACGTGGGCGTGCCCGTCGCGAGCCAGCCCCGCGCCAGCTCGATGAGCCGCAGCAGGTTGTACGCATTCTTCGGCCGCAGCGAGCGCGCGTCGGGCGGGCGCCGGCCTCCGTCGCGGGCGTACGCAGTGACGCCCGCGAGATCGTTGCTGGGGAGCAACCCCTGGTCCCACAGCGAGCGGTAGAGCTGCTTCAAGTACGTGCGCGCCTGATGCTCGACGTCGGCCTGCGACGGCGCGGCGCGCGGTGACAACGCGGCGAGTCTCCGGCCCAGCGCTTCCAGCGTCGGCGGCGGGTCCTCGGTGAGCCAGGTGAGCACGGTGTCGCGGTGCTCCGCGAGGCGCTGACTCGCCGACAGCTTCTGCAGCTGGCTGAGCGCGTACCGGCCGAAGCTCCCGAACAGCAGCTTCGAGACGAACGCGTCGCGCGCCTCGAGCACCCACGCGCCCAGCTCGTCGAGCGCCTGCACATTGGGCACGAAGAGCAGCTCCAGGGTGTTGGGGTCTGCGCGCAGCGCTTGA
>CAMLFP010000004.1 GCA_946479335.1 uncultured Archangium sp. | reverse complement strand
CGAAGCCGCTTACGCCGCGGAGCGCTTCCCAGTCCGTGCCGGGGCCTCCGGCACGCAGCGGGGAGGTCAGCCGTCTTCGCCGGGCTCTTTCGGCGCCTTCTGCGCGCGAAAGCCCGCGAGCCGTTCTTTGTGTTCTGCCTCGAAGCCGCTGTCGCCGGGCTCGTAGAACCTCTCGGAGCGCAGGCCTTCGGGGAGGTAGTTCTCGACGACGTATTGGCCCTCGTAGTCGTGCGGGTACTGGTAGCCGCTCCCGTAGCCGAGGTTCTTCATCAACTTCGTCGGCGCGTTGCGCAGGTGCATCGGCACCGGCAGCGGGCCGAACTTCGAGACCGCCTCGCGCGCCTTCAGGTACGTCATCTTGGCGGTGTTCGATTTGGGCGCCATCGCGAGGTACGTCACCGCCTGCGTCAGCGGGTGCGTGCCCTCGGGGAAGCCCATCAGCTCCACGGCGTGCAGCGCGGCGATCGCCACCTGCAGCGCCTGCGGGTCGGCGTTGCCCACGTCTTCGCTGGCGAAGATCACCATGCGGCGCACGATGAAGCGCGGGTCTTCACCGGCCTCGATCATCCGCGCCATCCAGTACACGGCGGCGTCGGGGTCGCTCCCGCGCATCGATTTGATGAACGCGGAGACCACGTTGTAGTGCTCCTCGCCGCCCTTGTCGTACAGCAGCGTGCGCTGCTGCACCGCCTCTTCCGCCGCCTGGCGATTGACGTGCGCGCCGCCGTACTTCGCCGCGACCTCCAACGCGGTGAGCGCGCGCCGCGCATCACCGGCCGCGATCATCGAAAGGAACGCCAGCGCGTCGTCGTCGACCTGCACCTTGCCGTCGAGCCCGCGCGGGTCATCGATGGCGTGGCGCAGCACCTTCCGCAGCTCGTCTTCTTCGAGCCCGCGCAGCGTCATCACCCGCATGCGCGACAGCAGCGCGGCGTTCACCTCGAACGACGGGTTCTCGGTCGTGGCGCCGAGCAGCGTGATGGTGCCGCGCTCCACGTGCGGCAGCAGCGCGTCTTGCTGCGACTTGTTGAAGCGGTGGATCTCGTCGACGAACAAGATGGAGCGCTTGCGGTTCAGCTTCCACCGCTCGTCGGCGGCGGCGACGGCCTCGCGCAGTTCCTTCACGCCCGACAGCACCGCTGAGACCATCTCGAAGTGCGCGCCGGTGGCGTTGGCGATGATGCGGGCCAGCGTGGTCTTCCCGGTGCCGGGCGGGCCCCAGAAGATCATCGAGGGCACCTGATCGAGCTCGATCGCGCGGCGCAGCAGCTTGCCCGCTCCGGTGAGGTGCTCCTGCCCGACGTATTCATCGAGGGTGCGCGGGCGCATGCGCTCCGCGAGCGGCGCGCGGGCACCGGCTTCGACCTCCGCGGCGCGATCAAACAGATCCATTACGACGCTCTCATTCTCCGCCAGATGAAGAAGGCCACGAGGCCCAACGCCGGGTCGAGGATCGCGAACGGCAGCGCGATGGGCCACGACACCTGCCCTGTGACGCCGAGTGGAATGAGGAAGAGCGGCACCAGCAGTCGATCAACCACCGTGGCGAGGCCGAACGACGTCGCGCCGGTGCGGCCGCCCATGAAATAGAACCAGCCGACCACCATCACCGTGAAGCCGACGACGCGCGCGAGGCCTTCTTCCTGGCCCTGAAATGGCGCCACGCCCACGAGCTGGAACTGCCCGGGCCACGCGAAGATCGACGCGCCGAGCGCGAGGTACAGCATTCCGCAGCGCTCGGTGAACCGTGAGAGCGGCGTCGAGGCGGGGCGCTCCCACAGAGCCTTGAAGAACATGCGCGGGAAGCTACCCAAGGCGCGCGTTGACTTCAGAATCAGTTTTGCGCTCAATGCCCGGCATGGCCTCCCCGAAAGCGGTGATCACCTGTGCGTTGACTGGCGTGTTGACCGACCCGCAGCAGCACCACGTGCCGGTGACGCCGGAGCAGATGGCGCAGGAGGCCCGCCGCGCGCGCGACGCTGGCGCCTCGGTGGTGCACATCCACTTCCGCTCGCAAGACGAGGGACTGGGCCGCCTCCCATCGTGGGACCCGAAGGTCGCGAAGGACATCTGCGACGCGATCAAGGCCGAGGTGCCGGAGCTGATCCTCAACCTGACCACGGGCGTGGTGGGCGACGACATCTCGGGGCCGGTGGCGTGCCTCGAGGCGGTGAAGCCGGAGATGGCGGCGCTCAACGCGGGCTCGCTCAACTACCTGAAGCTCAAGTCGAACAACGAGTGGGCGTGGCCGCCGATGCTCTTCGACAACCCGGTGGGGAAGATCGAGGCCTTCGAGAAGGTGATGAAGGCGCACGGCATCGTCCCCGAGTGTGAGTGCTTCGACACCGGCATCTTGCGCAGCGTGATGCTCTTCGCGCGCAAGGGCATGGTGCCCAACCCGCCGCACGTCTCGCTGGTGATGGGCGTGGAGTCGGGCATGCCGAACAAGGCGTCGTGGCTGCCGCTGCTGCTCGAGGAGATGTTGCCGGGCACGCACTGGCAGGTGATCGGCATCGGTCGGCAGGAGGTCTGGGCGCTCCACCGCCGGTGCGCGGAGCTGGGCGGCGATCTGCGCACCGGTCTCGAGGACACGTTCTATTTGCCCGACGGCAGCAAGGCGACGAGCAACGGGCAGTTGATCGACGCGATGGCGAAAGTGGCAATCGAGTCGGGCCGCAGCATCGCCACGCCCGCCGAAGCGCGCGTACAGCTGCGCCTTCGCGCGTAATCAGGACCAGGTCAGCGCGGTTGCACGAGCTCGACCGTGGCCTCCACCAGCTCGCGGAGATCGAACGGCTTGCTGAACACCCGGCTCGCGCCGAGGCGCTGCGCCTCCGCGATGGTGTCGGCGTCGCCAAAGGCGGTGATCAAGATCACCGGCGGAGAGGTTGATTCGCCGCGCATCAACTTGAGCGCCTCCAGCCCCGACACGTTCGGCATGTGGATGTCGCTGATGATCAGCTCCACCTCGCTGGGGTTGTCGTCGTCGCGCAGCGCCGCGTGGAGCTCCTCCCACAGCATCGCGCCGTCGCCGACCTCCACCACGTCGTAGCCGCGCTCGCGCAGCAGGCGGGCGATGAGGTGCCGCATCGCGGGTTGGTCTTCTGCGACCAGGATCTTCGTCGGCAGGGTTTCGCTCATGCGGGCTCCGGGGCACGTTGCTCAAGAGCATTCGCCGTGCCGGGCCTGTGTCGCTCGTGACGGGGCGACGGTGGGTGTGGCCGGGCGCCACAGGCGTGGCGGTGCAACCCAGCCCGCGTGACGCACGTGCGCGCAGGCGGGGCTGGCACGGCGGGTGAAGAGGCGAGCGGGCCATGCCCCAGAAGCCGTTCCCCTGGCCGGTGCAGCGCGTGATGACGTGGCTCGAGTCGCGCTCGCCCGCCTTCCTCGCGGTGCTCGACTTCACGGTGGTCGGGGTGCTGGGCGTCGGCGATTACGTGACCGGCGCCGACATCGCCTTCACCGCGCTGTACCTGCTGCCCATCGCGGCGGCGGCTTGGTTCGGCACCCGGCGGCACGCGCTCACAGTCGCGACGTGCTGCTCGGTGTTGTGGTTGTCGACCAAGCTGCTGTCGGACGCTCCGCGGAGGTTCATCGCGATCGAGGCGTGGAACTTCGTGATCGAGCTGGTGACGTTCCTGCTCGCGGCGCTGCTGGTGCACAGCCTGCGGTTGGCGTTGGTCGATGAGCGGCGCGCGCTGATGGCGGCGCACGAGAAGACGCTCGCGACGCAGAACCAGCTGCAGCACGCGGAGCGCCTGTCGACGGTCGGGCGGCTCGCCGCGGGCGTCGCGCATGAGCTGGGGACGCCGTTGAACGTGGTGAGCACCTACGCGCAGATGATAGAGACCGGCGCGGTGACGCCCGGCGAGCTCTCGGGGACGGCGCGCATCATCCGCGAGCAGTCGGCGACGATGACGCGCATCATCCGCCAGTTGGTCGACTTCGCGCGCGCCGGGCGCCCGCAGCGGAGCCTGCTGAGCGCGAATGATCTGCTGCAGGCCTCGGCGAGCCTGTTGGGGCCGCTGGCGCACAAGAAGCAGATCACCGTCTGCATCGCGCCCTCGGCCACCGAGCTGGTGGAGGCCGACACCGGGCAACTGCAGCAGGTGCTGGCGAACCTGATCGTGAACGCCATCCACGCCGCGCCGGTGAAGGGGCACGTCTGGGGCTCGGTGGGGCGCTCGACGCAGGCGCCGCCCGACGACATCGCCGCGCCGCCGGCGGGGTGGGTGACGTTCCAGCTCGACGACGACGGCGCCGGCCTGACCGAGGAAGTCGCGCGGCACCTCTTCGAGCCGTTCTTCACCACCAAGGACATCGGCGAGGGCACGGGGCTGGGCCTCGCCGTCGCGCACGGAATGATCCGCGAGCACGGCGGGTTCATCACCGCTGGCAATCGGCCGGAGGGCGGCGCGCGCTTCACGGTGCTGCTGCCCGCGCCAGCGCGTGACGAGGGCGTTCGTTGATGCGCAATGCGTGGGTGCTGCTGGTCGAAGACGACGAGGCGATGGGGCGGCTCACCTCCGCGTCGTTGACGCGCGCGGGCTTCACGGTGACGTTCCTGCGCACGGGCGCCGCCGCGCTGGAGCTCCTCGGCGTGGAGGCGATCGACGTGGTGCTCACCGACCTCAACATGCCCGGCATGAGCGGGCTCGAGCTGTGTCGGCGGGTGACCGAGGCGCGCCCCGATGTGCCGGTGCTGGTGATCACCGCCTTCGGCACGATGGAGACGGCGATCGACGCGATGCGCGCCGGCGCGTACGACTTCGTGACGAGGCCGCTCCAGCCCGAGGCGCTGGTGTTCGCCGTCGATCGCGCCGCCGCGCACCGCACGCTGCGCGCGGAGGTGACGCGGTTGCGCAGGCGCGAGCTCGGCGCGCCCGGGCGCTTCATCGGCGAGAGCCAGCCGATGCAGCGGCTGTGGGCGACCCTCGCGCAGGTCGCGAGCTCCGACGCGAGCGTGCTCATCACCGGCGAGACGGGCACCGGCAAGGAGCTCGCCGCCCGGCGCCTCCACGAGTTGAGCCCGCGGCGCGACGGGCCCTTCATCGCCGTCAACTGCGCCGCGATGCCGGAGCACCTGCTGGAGAGCGAGCTGTTCGGTCACGCGAAGGGCGCGTTCACCGACGCGCACGCGCCGCACACCGGGCTCTTCGCGCTCGCCGACAAGGGCACGCTGTTCCTCGATGAGCTCGCCGAGCTGCCGATGACGTTGCAGCCCAGGTTGTTGCGCGCGCTGCAGGAGCGGAAGGTTCGCCCGCTGGGCAGCAGCGTGGAGGTGCCCTTCGACGCGCGGCTGGTGACGGCCACCAACCGCGAGCTGGAGCTCGAGGTCGAAGCGGGCCGGTTTCGTGAAGATCTCTTCTTCCGCGTCAACGTCATCACGCTCGACCTCCCGCCGCTGCGGCTCCGGGGGAACGACGTGTTGCTCCTCGCGCAGCACTTCCTCGAGCGCTTCGCGCGCAGCAGCGGCAAGCGGGTGGTGGGGATCTCCGTCGACGCGGCGAAGAAGCTGCTCGCGTACGACTGGCCGGGGAACGTGCGCGAGCTCCAGAACTGCATGGAGCGCGCGGTGGCCTTCGCGTCGCTCGACCACATCACGCCCGGCGATCTCCCGGAGAAGCTCACCCGCGCCGTGCCCTCCACGCGCGCGCTCGACGACGGTGAGCTGGTGACCCTCGCGGAGAACGAGCGCCGCTACGTCGCGCGCGTGGTGGCCGCCGTCGGTGGCAACAAGTCGCAGGCCGCGCGGCTGCTGGGTATCGATCGCAAGTCGCTGTGGCGCCGGCTCGCGCGCGAGAAGCCCGACGAGACGTGAGCGCGGCCCTGGGCTCCAGCATCGGCTGCCTACGTGAGCTGCAACACCACGCGGGCGACGGCGACGAAGTGGCACGCCGCGGCCAGCACCACGAACGCGTGAAACACCTCGTGGTACCCGAAGACCGCCGGCCACGGGTCAGGCCGCTTGAAGGCGTAGGCCAGCGCGCCCAGCGAATAGAGGACGCCACCCGCCAGCAGCCAGCCGGCGGTCGTCGCGCCGAGCCCGGTGCGCAGCTCGCCGAGGTACGGAGACATCATCCACGCGAGGAGCAGGGCCAGCACCGTCGCCACCCACTTCGGCGCGTGAATCCAGAACAGCGCGCGAAGCACTCCCAGCGTCGCTCCCGCCCAGACCATCAGCAGTAGCGTCTTCCCGTTGGCGATGCCCAGCGCGATGGGCGTCGCGGTGCCGGCGATCAAGAGCATGATCGCGGCGTGATCGGCGCGGCGCCACCACTGGCGCGCGGCTGGCTGCCACGTCGGGCGATGGTACGCGGCGCTGATCGCGAACTGACCGCACAGCGACAGCAGGTACACCACGCACCCCCAGAACATCGCGCCCTGGGCGCGCGAGAGCAGCCACACGCCGCACAGCGCCGCGATGAAGAACGAGACCTGATGGGAGACGCCGCGCAGCAGCGGCTTCACGGGCGCGGGGAGGGCGGTGTCCATGGCGCGGCACCTTGCCCGGCCTTCGTCATCGCGTCGTCAGCGTTTCGACGGAAAAGCGCCCGGTGAACCGCGCGAAACGGGGCATGAGCGGCTACGCCGCGCGCAGCTCCATCAGCGAGTGCGAGACGCCGAGGTGGGGCACCAGGGTGACGACGCGGAGCCCGGCCTTCGCCGCGAGGCGGGTCATCACCTGCGAGTGGTACATGCGCGAGTTCCCGTTCGCGATGCACGCGAAGTACAGCGACGTACCGATGACGCAGAACCGCGCGGCGTCGTGTTGCTGCAGGTCCCAGAACGTCTCCAGGATGAAGACCCGCGCGTCGTCGCGCATCGCCGCGCGCACGCGGCTCAAGATCGAGACGATCTCCTCTTCGCCGAAGCAGTCGAGGAACTGCGAGAGCCAGTAGGCATCGGCGCCCGCCGGGAGCGGCGCCTGCGGGTCGAGCAGGTTCGTCGGCGCGAACGTGGTGCGGGTGCGGTGTTCGGCGAGCGTCTCCTGCGCCACCGCCAACTGCCCGGGGAGGTCGACCAGCGTCACCTTCACGTCGGGTGAACGGCCGAGCACCAGCTGCGCGAAGCGGCCGGTGTTCGCGCCGATGTCGACGAGCTGACGCACCTCCGGCGTGAGCACCCGCGGCAGACACGCCTCGAACACGCCGTCTGAATAGAAATGGTCGAAGTCGAACCACGCGCGCTTCACCTCCTCGGGGAGCGAGCGGAGCGCCTCGTAGACGGTGCGGGCGCCGGTGGTGTCGATGCTCGGCAGACCCGCGGGGCGGCCCTCGAGCAGCGCCTCCCGCAGCGAGAACGCGCCGTGGTAGCAGACGTGGTGGTTGAACTCCGCGTTCACGCGCGTGAGCGGGTCGCGCAGCCAGTACATGCCCATGGGCGTGATGGTGAAGCGCGGCTCAATCTCGCCGGTGGTGGTGCTGTCACACAGGCCCGACGCGAGGCCCGCTTCGAGCAGCAGCGCGGCGGCGTAGGGGGTGACGCCGGTCTTCTCGACGGCCTCCTTCGCGGTCAGGCCGTGGGTGCGCGACTGCGCGAGCTTCTCGAGGAGGCCGAGGTCGCGCAGGGCGCGGCAGGCCTGGAACATCAGCGGCGCGTACGCCAGCCGTTGGGCCGCGAAGCGCGCTTGCGTGTTGGGGTCGGTGCTGGGGGCGATCAAGTCGGTCACTCTATGAGAATCGGGGAGAATTCCCCCGCGGTGCGATGAAATATTTTCCTGTAACCCATTGACCTGCCGTTCGTCGCACGCTCACCGATGCTTGAAATGAACACCGCGAACAGGCTGCAGCCGATGACGTCACCGCTCGCCGACGAGGAGGTGGTGCGCCGCGTGCGCGGCGGCGACGTGCCCTTGTTCGAGGTGCTGATGCGCCGCCACAACGGGAAGCTGTACCGCGCGATCCGCTCCATCGTCCGCGACGAGGTGCAGACCGAAGAGGTGATGCAGGAGGCGTACGTGCGCGCGTTCGAGAACCTGGCGAACTTCGAGGGCCGCGCCCGCTTCTCGACCTGGCTGGTGCAGATCGGCGTCAACGAGGCGTTGAGCCGAACGCGGCGCGCCCGCCTGTCACCGGTCGATGAGAACGAGGCGTTGCCGCTCGAGCTGCCCGCCGCCGGTCGTGACCCGGAGCGCGCCGCCGCCGGGCGCGAGCTGTTCGGCGTGCTGGAGCGGGCGGTCGACGAGCTGCCCGACGGGTATCGCGAGGTGTTCATGATGCGTCAGGTGGAGGGCTTCTCGGTGGCGGAGACGGCCGAGGCGCTCGCCGTGTCGGAGGAGACGGTGCGGACGCGCACGTTCCGCGCGAATGAGCGGCTGCGCGCGCGCCTCGACGCCTGGGTCGACGGCAGCACGAGGGAGCTGTTCGCCTTCCCCATCCCCCGCTGCAATCGCGTCGTCGACGGGGTGTTCGCGCGCCTCGGCAGCGCGACGTAGGCGCGCCTACAACTGGGTGCGCAGCGAGAGGAAGCCCCAGGTCGACGGGTTGTTCCCCCGCGCGGCCACGGCGCCGCCGGGCAGGAAGACCGACACGTTGCCCGCGAGCGAGACGACGTCGAAGAGCGGCACGGTGACGGAGAGATCGAGCTCGGTGCCCATGTTCCCGTTGGTGCGGGTGGGGTCGGCGGGCGCGAAGACGGCGCCGCTCGCCGCGAACCACGCGCCGCGGGGGTCCCACGAGCGGAAGTGATGCACGTCGAGCCACACGTGCGCGCCCCACGGGCGGAAGCCGACGGCGCCGTGGCCCGACACCACGTTCGACCAACCGACGTAGTCCATGTACCCGAGGTGCGCGTGCCCGGTGGGGAAGAGCTGGTTGAAGGTGTGGTCGACGCCGTCGCCCGGCGTGCCGTCGCCTGACGCACCGCTGAACTCCGCGAGCACGTACGGCGCGCCCCACACGCCGGTGAAGGTGTAGCTGCCCTTCACGGCCACCGCGCCCGCCAGCTCCAGCTCGCGGGTCGGGCCCACCAGCCCGGTCTGGAACGCGCCCTCGCCGACGAGCGAGAGGCCCTTGAGGTTGACGAAGGCGCGCGCGCCGATCGTCGCGCGGTTGTTGTCGGGCACGCGGCCGGCCGTCACCGACGCCGGGTCTTCGAAGAGCCCAAGCACGTAGGTGTCGAAGCCCGCCACGCCGAAGCGCGCGCGGAGGTACAGCCCCGAGAAGTAGCTGCCCGAGTTCTGGAAGCGGGGCTGCGCGTCGGGCGTCACCCAGGAGGGCGGCTTGAGCATCATCGCGAAGCCGTCGACGGTGACGTGCGGCGACGCGGTGACGCGGAGGAAGACGCCGTCGAAGGCGCGCGCCGCCTGCCCCCAGTCGAGGTTGCCGATGAGCCGGTCTTCGCCGTAGCTGAGCTCCTGGCGGCCGACGCGCACGTCGAGCCACGACGTGGCGCGCAGGTCGACGAAGCCCTGGTGCAGCCCGGTGTTGGGCGTCACCGTGACGGTGTTCGGCTCCGAGCCCCAGGCGCGCACGTCTTGCAGCTCGAGCAGCACGCCGACCCGTTGCCAGGCGCTGGCGCGCACCGAGAGCCGCGCGCGTTGGTCGAAGCCCGCGGTGAAGTCGCGAGACGCGCTGAGGAAGTCGGCGTTGTCGCGCAGCTCGCCGCGCGCGAAGTACTGCGCGCCCACCGCGAGCGAGAGGTCGTTCCAGCTCCAGCGCAGCACCCCGGCGGGGAGCGCCTCGGCGGCGCTGTGGAACCGCTCACCGGAGCTCTTGCGCCCCGGGCCCCACGGCGTGGCGACGGTGTCGAAGCCGGGTGTGAGCACCACGCCGCCGTCTTGCGCGAGGGTGGTGAACGAGCAGAGGCAGAGCAGGGCGGCGAGGGAGCGGAGCATGCCCGCGGACTACTTCAGGGATCGTGCCAGCGGCCACCACGGTCTCGCGTCGCTCGCCGCCAGCGCAGTGCTGATGATGAACAGCGCGATGGCCGCGGCATTGAGCCACGCGCCGGTCTGCCGCAGCGGCAGCGAGCCGGCGATGTCACCGGTCAGGCGCACCGCGAGCGAGGCGTGCAGCAGCGCGAGGTGCGCGTAGTACCGCCGATGAAACGGCACCTTCACGCCCAGAATCGCGGGGACGATCACCAGCGCGTGCCCGAAGATCATCGAGAACACGAAGCCCACCAGCAGCGCGTGGAGCAGCGCGTCCCACTGCGGGCCTGCGAGCGGGTGCCCCGCAAGGAGCGCCAGCAGCCCGCCCACGCCGAGCCAGCCGTAGCCCGTCAGCAACGACACCGCGATGAAGCGCACCGCGCCGGGCTGCCGCACCGTGCGCCGCGCCACGTCGAATTGAAACAGCCACGCCGAGAGGCCCAGCGCGCCCGCACCGAAGAGCCGGAGCCCGGCGTCTCGCGCCAGCAGCGCCACCGGCGGGCCCGCCAGCATCAGCGCAAACAACGCGACGAAGAGCGCCGTGGTGCGCGGGCTGCGCGGGAGCAACCGGTTCAACTCGAGGCGCTCGGCGGCGATGGTGCCCACGAGGAACACCACCCAGAAGGGCACCACGTCGAACACTGGAACGCCGCGCGCCAGCAGCACGTTGCCCGCCAGCCAGCTGATCGCCGCCAATGCGAGCGCAACGAGGTGCAGCTCCGCCCCCCCGCGCAACACCCGGAGCTGCACCACGACCACCAGCGCGCTCGCCGCGGCCAGCAGCCACGCGCCGGCCTGGGCGCCGCCAGCCAACCGGGCGAGCGCGCCCGCGCCACTGCGCGCCGGCGCCGCCATCGCCCACCGCGCGCGCGCGGCGACGGCGCGCTCCAGCGAGATGACGGTGCCGAGGAACCCGCCGATCATCAGCGGGCCGTGCACCATCGGCGACGCCGGGCCTGCGGGCGCCGCGCCGAGCCGGGTGAGGCCGGCCCACACGCCGGTGACGAGCGCGAGCGCGCCCAGCCCCAGCAGCGGCCCGCGCCTCACCAGCGCCGAGGTCATTCGGCCCGGCCGATCTTCACGCGCCACACCTGCGGCCCCTGCTCGACGTAGTCCCACCGGAGCAGGCCCGGGCGCTCGGCCTTCAGCTGGTAGTACAGCGGCTTGGGGTCGTGGTCGTTGATCAGCTCGAAGCTCTCGCCCGGGGCGAGGTGGTCGAAGGTGTCGAAGATGCGCGGGTGGCGCTCACGGGGAATGATGGTGCGGACGTCGAGGGTGGTCATGTGTTGCTCCTTGGTTGGGGGTGGGGGTCAGTCAGAGAACCCGAGCTGTTCTTTCGCTTCGGGAGTCATGCGGTCGGGAGTCCAGCGCGGGGCGAAGACCAGCTCGATGTCGGCCTCGCGCACGCCGCGCACCAGCGAGGTCACCGCGGCCTTCGCGTCTTCCATCATCACCTCGCCCAGCGGGCACGCGGGGCTGGTCATGGTCATCACCACGTGCACGCGGTCACCCTCGCGCGTCGCGCCGTAGACGAGCCCGAGCGACACGATGTCGATGCCCAGCTCGGGGTCGATGACCGCGCGCAGCGCCCGGAGCACCTCCGCGTCTGGTTCGCTGCTCTGCAACTCCTCACGCATGCGGCACCGGTCTGCATCACCCGGGCCAGCGCTCCCCGCCCCGCACGGGCGCCGCGACGCCCGGGTGGCTGTTCCGGAACGTTCCAAAATGAAACCAAAATTCAGGGTGTGGGTCTGGTAGCGGTGCGCGCGGTCTGGCGTGGTTGTTGCTCTCCCCCATCACAGGAGGTTGTCCCCATGTTTGCGTTGATGTTGTCGTTGGCCGTCGCTGCGCTCCCCGAAGAGAACGCGGTGTTGACGCAGCCCCCGATGGTTCCGCCGCCCATCACCCGCAGCACGCCCGCGAAGGTGAAGGTGCAGCTGGAGGTGGTGGAGAAGGTGATGCAGCTGGCCGACGGCGTCGACTACACGTTCTGGACGTTCGGCGGCACGGTGCCGGGCCGCTTCATCCGCGTGCGTGAAGGCGACACGGTGGAGTTCTGGCTGGAGAACCACCCCAACAACAAGCTGCCGCACAACATCGACCTGCACGCGGTGACGGGCCCGGGCGGCGGCGCGGCGAGCTCCTTTACGGCGCCCGGCCACAAGAGCCGCTTCACCTTCCAGGCGCTCAACCCGGGCCTCTACGTGTACCACTGCGCCACGGCGCCGGTCGGCATGCACATCGCCAACGGCATGTACGGGCTCATCTACGTGCAGCCCAAGAAGGCGCTGCCGAAGGTCGACCACGAGTACTACGTGATGCAGGGCGACTTCTATACAGACGCCGACTTCGGGGCGAAGGGGCTGCAGCCCTTCTCGATGAAGCGCGCCATCGACGAGCACCCCTCGTACGTGGTGTTCAACGGCAGCGCGCTGTCGCTGGTGGGTGACCGCGCGCTCAAGGCGAAGGTGGGCGAGACGGTGCGCCTCTTCGTCGGCAACGGCGGGCCGAACCTGGTGTCGAGCTTCCACGTCATCGGCGAGATCTTCGACCACGTGTACACGGAGGCCGGCACGAAGCCGCAAGACAACGTGCAGACCACGCTCATCCCCGCGGGCGGCGCGGCCATCGCGGAGTTCAAGTTGAACACCGACGGCACCTTCATCATGGTGGACCACTCCATCTTCCGCGCGTTCAACAAGGGCGCGTTGGCGATGCTCAAGGTCGAGGGCACCGGCGACAAGAACGTCTATTCGGGCAAGGAGCTCGACGAGGTGTACCTGGGCGACGAATCGGTGGCGACGTCGATCAGCGCCACGCCCGGGCCGGTGCCCGCGCCGCCGGCGAAGCCCGATGGCAAGCAGCTCTTCCTCTCCAACTGCTCGATGTGCCACCAGTCTGAGGGGCAGGGCATCCCCGGGGCGTTCCCGCCGCTGGCGAAGAGCGACTTCCTCGCGAACCTGTCGAACAACAAGCGCGGCGAGCTGGTGGAGCTGGTGCTGCGCGGCAAGACCGGCAAGGTCACGGTCAACGGCGTGGAGTACAACGGCGTGATGACCCCGGTGGCCGGCCTCGACGACGAGCGCCTCGCGACGGTGCTCTCGTGGGTCACCAACCAGTGGGGCAACAAGGCGCCCCCCTTCAGCGTCGACGAGGTGAAGAAGCTGCGCGCCGCGCTGCCTCCGCCCGCCGCCGCGCCCGCGCACGAGTGACGTGATGAACGCCGCCCGCGCCATCGCCGTGCTGCTCGCCGCGCAGGTCGCGCGGGTGGAGCTCCCGGCCGGGCGGTTCGCGCCGCTCTTCGGGCTCGACGCGGGGCAGACCTCGTTGCCGGTCGCCGCCTTCGGGCTCGACGTGCGGCCGGTGACGCGGGCGCAGTTCGCGGAGTTCCTCGCGGCGGCGCCCGAGTGGCAGCGCGGCAAGGCGCGGCCACCGCTGGTCGACGCGGCCTACCTCGAGGGCTTCGACGCGAAGGCGCAGCCCGGCGCGCCGGTGACCAACGTCTCGTGGTTCGCGGCGCGGGCGTACTGCGCGTGGCGCGGCGCGCGCCTGCCCACCACGTTGGAATGGGAGTACGCGGCCGCCGCCGATGAGACGCGCCGCGACGCCTCGAGAGATCCCGCCTTCGCGCAGCGCATCCTCGACTGGTACGGCCAGCCGAACCGGCCCGACGATCTCCAGCGCACCGGCTCGCCGCGCAACGTGTACGGCGTGGAGGCGCTGCACGGGCTGGTGTGGGAGTGGACCGAAGACTTCAACGCCACCCTGGTGTCGAGCGACAGCCGGAAAGAGGGCGAGAAGTTCTCGTGCGGTGATGGCTCGACCGGCTCCTCGAACCGGGAGGACTACGCCGCGTTCATGCGCTACGCGATGCGGTCCAGTCTCACGCCGCGCACGTCGCTCGCGCGCCTGGGGTTCCGCTGCGCGTGGAGCGTGAAGAAGGAGACGCCATGAAGAAGCTCTGGGTGTTGTTCGTGCTGGTCGCCACCGCCGCCTTCGCGGAAGACGAGCAGAAGAACGTGCTGGCGATGGAGACGCAGTGGCGCGCTGAAAACGGCGAGGCGATGACGCTCTCGAAGTACGCAGGCCAGTGGTACGCGCTGACCTTCGTCTACACCTCCTGCGCGGGCACCTGCCCGTTGACCACCGCGAAGCTCAAGCGCCTCGCCGCCGCGCTCGACAAGGCCGGCAAGCCGCTGCCGTTGGTGGTGGTGAGCCTCGACCCCGCGCACGACACGCCCGAGGCGCTGGCCGCGTACCGCAAGCGCTACGGGCTGGAGGGCGCGAAGCGCTGGCGCATTCTCGTCGGCGACGACGCGCAGCTGCGCGCGCTGACGATGCTGTTGGGCTTCAAGTACGCGCGCAACGCCGAGTCGGGCTCCATCTCGCACGACAACACCATCTACCTCGTCGCGCCGGATGGCGCGGTGCGCACCGAGATGTCGTCGTTGGACCAGCCCCTCGAGGCGTTCCTCGCGGCGGTCCCCGCGAAGTAGTCAGCGCGCGTGTGGCCGTGAGGCGTCGAGCCGCCCCACGTGCGCCTGCACGAGGTCGGAGCGGGTGACGATGCCGATCAGCGCGCGGTCGCCCGCCGAGATCACCGGCAGCCGCCCGAGGCCCTCGCGGGCCATGACGTCGGCCGCGTCACGCATCGACGCGTCGTCGGAGATCACCACCGCGGGCCGACGCAGCAGCCCCCGGAGGGGCGCGTCGGGCTCCGACGCCTCGGTCAGCTCCTTCCGCGTGAGCACGCCGATCACCGCGCCCTGCGCGTCGACCACCGGGTAGCCCTGGTGCCGCAGCGCCGGGTGCGCCTCCAGCCACGCGCGCGCGCCGGCCACCGTCATCGCCGCCTCGAGCGTCACCACCGCCCGCCGCGCCACGTCGCGCAGCGTGAGCTGATCGAGGTGATCGGCTTCGTATTCGCCGGGCGCGCGCACGCCGCGCCGTTCGATCTTCTCGGTCATGATGGAGTTCTTCATCAGCAGCGCCGACACGAGGAACGCGGTCGAGCACCCGCCCAACAGCGGCAGCAGGCCGATGGGCTGGCGCGTGGTCTCGAAGGCGAACACCACCGAGGTCAGCAGCGCGCGCGAGGCGCCGGCGAACATCGCGGCCATCCCCACCAGCGCGGCGAGCTTCGGGTCGACGCCGGCCCACGGCAGCAGCGCCGCGCAGGCCATGCCGAGCAGCGCGCCCACGCCGCCGCCGAAGGTGAGCAGCGGGGCGAGCGTGCCTCCCGAGGTTCCGCTGCCCAGCGCCAGCGACCACGCGATGAACTTGAGGCCGCACAGCGTCACCACCGCCGCGGGCAGCCAGGCGCCGGAGAGCAGCGCCTCGATGTTGTCGTAGCCGACGCCCAACACGCGCGGCTCCACCAGCCCGGTGAGGCCGACGGCGAGCCCGCCGATCGCGGGCCACCACATCCAATGCACGGGCAGCTTTTCGAAGAGATCCTCGATCACGTACACCGAGCGGGAGACGCCCACCGACACCAACCCGGCGAAGGCGCCGATCAGCACGTACGCGGCGAGCGCGGTGCCGCCAGGTTGCGTGAGATCGGGCATGGCGAACGCCGGGTGGGCGCCCTCGAACGCCAGGCGCACGCCGGTGGCGGTGGTGGCGGCCATCGCGACGGGGATCAACGAGCGCGGCCGGTACTCGAAGAGCAACAGCTCCACCGCGAGCAGCACCGCCGACACCGGGCTGCCGAAGGTGGCCGCCATGCCGGCCGCGGCGCCGGCGGCCAGCAGGGTCTTCCGCTCCACCGCGCTCACGTGGAGCCACTGGCCGACCAGCGAACCCAGCGCGCCGCCGGTGGCGATGATCGGCCCCTCGGCGCCGAACGGGCCACCGGTGCCGATGGAGATCGCCGCAGAGAGCGGCTTCAAGAACGTCACCCGCGGGGCGATGCGGCTCTCGTTGGTGAGCACCTGCTCCATCGCCTCGGGGATGCCGTGCCCGCGGATGGCCTTGCTCCCGTAGCGGGCCATCAGCCCGACCAGCAGCCCGCCGATGACCGGCGCCACCACCGTCAGCACGCCCGGCGTCTGCTGCGCCGGCGAGACGTGCTCGAGCGACATGCGCCCGAAGAAGGCGAGGTTGGTGCACAGCGAGATGAGGCGGCCCAGCAGCTGCGCCACCAGCGCCGCGGCGCCGCCCAGCACCACCGCCAGCGAGGCGATGAAGACCACGCGCCGATCGATCGGCCCCGCGCGGCGCTTCACGTGCTCCAGCCCCAGCGTGCTGCCCAGCGACGGCGCTACCGGCAGGCCATCTGTGGTCGATGCCTCAGAGATCGACTGCTCACTCACGACAGGTGCTCCATGCCGGGTCCGCTACCGGAAGATATGCATGGGATCCAATGTATTTGCGCGAGCCCAGCGTCGAGGCGATTCGCGACCGCGCGTGCTGAAAGCGTGGAGGAGGGTGAAAAAACAAAAAAGCCTCGGGGTTACCGAGGCTTCTTTGACCAATCTGGAGCGGGAAAAGGGATTTGAACCCTCGACCCCCGCCTTGGCAAGGCGATGCTCTACCGCTGAGCTATTCCCGCGTATTCGTCTGGGTGCTGCCGAAATGCGGACGCGCAAGTACCTTTGCCCTGACGCACCGTCAAGCGCTTTTCGCAGGCTCGTTGCGTTGCCCGAGTCGATTCAGGAAAGCCTGGAAGTAGGTGGCCGCGCTCCAGACGCTGAACGCCGTCGAGAGATAGAGGAGCACCTTGCCCACCAGGTTGAAGTTCACCGGGTACCAGCCGACGACCAGGTACACCGGGTGCGTGTAGTGGACGCACAGCGCCACCAGCGCGATGAGCTGCAGCGCCGTCTTCCACTTGCCTTCCTGCCCGGCCGCGATGACCAGCCCTTCGCTGGCCGCCGCCGCCCGGAGCCCGGTGATGATGAACTCCCGCGAGAGCAGCACGATGACGATCGCCGCGGGGATGCGCCCGAGCCGCACCATCATCACCATCGCGGCGGCGACGATCAGCTTGTCGGCCAATGGGTCGAGCAGCTTCCCGGTGACGGTGATCAGGTTCCACCGCCGCGCGAGGAAGCCGTCGACGATGTCGGTGATCGCCGCGAGGGTGAAGATCGAGCCCGCCAGCACCGAGTACCAGGGGTCGCCGTCGTAGAGCAGCCACACGAAGAGCGGGATCACCGCGATCCGCGCCAGCGTCAGCATGTTCGGGAGGTTCCAGAACTCCTGCGCCAGCACCGAGGGGCGGCGGTTGGCGCGCTTCGCGACCTTCCGGGCGAGCTTCTCGTCCTTGCGGCGCGCCTTCTCCTCGCGCTTCTTCGCCTTCGCCTCCTGCCGCGCGTGCCGTCTGGCTTCTCTGTCGGTCGCCATGTGTTACTGCCTCTCTGGTGGCGCGCCGAGCAGCGCGTAGCCTTCACCGGTCAACTCGACCGCGCCGCGGCCGCCGAAGCCGGTGAGGCGCGGCGTCACGCGCCCGAACCACCCGACCACGCGGTGCAGCGGCACCACCAGCGGCGCCGCCACGGGGATCGGCATCGCCCGGAGGTTGCCGTCGAGCTGCAGCAAGACCCGCCCGGTGCCCTTGAGGTGCACCAGCTCGAGCAGCTGTGAATCTGAAGTGAGGCGGCCGTTCTCGAAGCTGACCGGCTCCTCGAAGGCGAACACGTACTCTTCGCGGAGGTAGGCGCCGTCATCGTCGACCTTCACGCCGTTGTGATCGGTGAGGTCGACCGCGTGGAACTTCGCCTTCCCGGGCTCGAGGTAGACGGTGCCGTGGCCCGCCACGCGCTGGAGCTGCAGCGCGCCCTGACCGAAGGGCTCCTGCGTCGCGCGACCCCGACGACGGCGCTGCTCGGGCTTGACGTCGACGCTGCCCACGACCGCCACGAGGCCCTCCATCCGCAACAGCATCTCGCCGTTCACGGTGACCGCGAGGCCGTCATTGCTCAGGTGGAAGGGCCCGGTCGACGCGTCTTCCACCCAGGCGCCTGACGCGCCGAGGTCGACGAGCCGCTGCGGCGACATCGGGGCGTAGCCGGCGGGAGGCGGCGCATTGGCCGGCTCCTCGACGGTGATCGGCAGGGGCGCGGAAGGCGGCGGGGCGCTCCAGGAGGCGTCGTCTCGGCTCGCACCGAGGAGCGCGTCATCGGTCGCCGTGTCTTCAGTCGCAGCGACCTCTGCGGGCTGCTCAGTCGTGGCCCACGAGGCGTCATCGGGAGTCGCAGCGACCTCCGCAGGCTGTTCACCCGTGGCCCACGAGGCGTCGTCGGGAGTCGCGGCAACTTCAGCGGCGGGCTGTTCACCCGTCGCCCACGAGGCGTCGTCGGGAGTTGCGGCAACTTCAGCGGCGGCCTGTCCACCCGTGGCCCACGAGGCGTCGTCGGAAGTCGCAGCGACCTCCGCGGCGGGCGATTCACCTGTCGCCCACGAGGCGTCGTCGGGAGTCGCAGCGACCTCCGCAGGTTGTTCACCCGTGGCCCACGAGGCGTCGTCCGCCGTTGCAGAAACTTCAGCGGCAGGCCGTTCACCCGTCGCCCACGAGGCGTCATCGGCCGTCGCAGCAGCTTCCGCGGCAGGCTGTTCACCCGTCGCCCACGAGGCGTCATCGGGAGTCGCAGCAGCTTCCGCGGCAGGCTGTTCACACGTCGCCCACGAGGCGTCGTCGGTCGTCGCGGCAACTTCCGCGGCAGGCTGTTCACCTGTCGCCCACGAGGCGTCGTCGGTCGTCGCAGCAACTTCAGCGGCAGGCTCTTCACCCGTCGCCCACGAGGCGTCGTGGGCCGTTGCGGCAACTTCAGCGGCAGGCTGTTCACCCGTCGCCCACGAGGCGTCATCGGGAGTTGCAGCAACTTCAGCAGCAGGCTGTTCACCTGTCGCCCACGAGGCGTCGTCTGCCGTCGCAGCAACTTCAGCGGCGGGCTGTTCACCCGTCGCCCACGAGGCGTCATCCGACTGCGTGGCGACCGCTTCAGCGGACACCCCCGCGGCGATGTCTTCCACGACGGCCGCGGGCACCGACTCCTCCGACGGCGCGTCTGGAGGCGCCACGCCCGCCACCGACTCGGTCACCCACTGCGTCTCCGTTTCGGTCACGCGCGAGGCTTCGGCGGCCTCCATGGTGAGCCATGCGGGGGCAGGCGCCGACGGCGCAGGCGGCGGGACCTCGGCCTCGTCGATGGGGATGAGCGTCTCGCCGGTCGTGGAGATCTCGGCGTCGAGCACCGGCATCTCCTCGACGGGCGGCGGCGCGTCGAGCTGCGCGCCCCAGTCGGCGCTCAGGTTCGCGGCCTCGGGCGGCGGAGACGCGGCCTGCGCGTCCTCCGGCACCACGTACACGTCGGAGGGGAGCTCCTCGTCGCTCATCACCTCGATGGAGTCGCTCTCGGTGTACGGCGGGTTCTCGGGCGCGACCGGTGGCGGAGTGTCTTCGCCGAGGCGCACGGTCTTGGGGGCCTGCGGCTCCACGGTCTGCGCGACGGCGGCCTGCTGCGCGGCGATGGCGCGCGCCATCTTCTCGACCATCGCCTCGGAGCCGGCGAGTTCGAAATGCTCCCTGGCCTTGACGTAGTTGCCCTGCTGGGCGAGCGCGAGGCCGAGGTAGTTGTGCGCCTTCTTGTGCGTCGGCTCGAGATCGGTGGCGGTCTCGAACTCATGCACGCAGCGCTCGAGATCGTTGGTCTTCAAGAACACCAGGCCGAGGTTCACGCGCAGCGTGGCGTCGGTGGGGTTGTCGTCGACCAGCTTCGAATACACCGCGCTCGCCTGCGGGTAGTCGCCGAGCTTGAAGTAGGTCAGCCCGAGGAGGTTCTGCGCCTTCTCGTTCTTCGGGTCGAGCCCGTGGGCCTTCTCGAGGTGGTCCTTCGCCTCCGCCAGGTTCCCGGCGGCCAGCAGCTCTCCACCCTTGTAGAGCGCTCCGAGGAACTCTTCCTCGCGCGCTGGGTCACGTCCCCTCGTGCTCGTCGGCATGTTTCAGTTCTGCGCTTTGTATTGGAAGTAGAGCGCAATGACCTTGCGCACGTAGGCCTGCGTTTCAGGGTAGGGCGGCACCTGGCCGTTGTACTTTCTCACCGCGTCGGGGCCCGCGTTGTAGGCCGCGACCATCTTCACCATGTCGCCGTTGAACTCGTTGGCCAGCACGCGCAGGTACCGCGTGCCGCCCTCGATGTTGTCCTTCGGGTCGAAGATGTCCTTCACGTACATCTCGCGCGCGGTGCCGGGCATCAGCTGCATCAGGCCCGACGCGCCGACGTTGGAGATGGCGTTGGGGTCGAAGGCCGACTCGGCGTGCATCACGGCCTTCACCAGCGCCACCGGCATCTTGTAGCGGATGGCGGCGGCCTCGATGTACGCGTCGAACTCCTCGAGCGTCAGCTTCGTGCGCGGGGTGATGCGCGCGGGGGCCTCGAGCGCGGGCGCGGGGCGGAACTCGCCTTCGACCTTGCGCGCCGACTTGCCACGCGAGGGCGGGACGTTCGTGTAGACGACGGTGCCGTCCTTCTCGACGTACTTGTAGATGCCGCCGGCGAACGAGGCGCCGGGCATCAGGAGCCCGAGAGTGAGGAGTGAGGCCAGACGCATCGTTTTTCCCGGGCGAACCTACCGCCGAACCGACAGACCCCGCAAAGAAGTGATGCACTGTTAAACAACCGCCATGACGCATCATTTCGACTTTCTGGTGCTGGGCGGCGGGGTTGCGGGCTTGAGCTTCGCGGTAGAGGCCTCCAGGTACGGGCAGGTCGGCGTGCTGACCAAACGCAGCCGCTCGGAGGGCAACACGCTCTACGCGCAGGGTGGCATCGCCGCGGTGCTCTCACCCGAAGACAGCTTCGAGCGTCACGTCGAAGACACGATGGTGGCGGGCGCGCACCTCAACAAGCGGGAGATCGTCGAGATCTGCGTGCGCGAAGCGCCGGAGCGGCTGCGCGCGCTGGTGGAGTTCGGCGCGGAGTTCGACCGCCGCACCAACGGCGACTTCGATCTCACCAAGGAGGGCGGCCACAGCAAGCGGCGCATCGTGCACTCCGGCGACATCACCGGCCGCGAGGTGGAGCGCGCGCTGCTCGCCGCGTGTGACGAGTCGAAGAACATCCGCTTCTTTGAAGACGCGACGGCCATCGATCTCATCGTCGACCGCGCCGCGCCGCGCGGGCAGGGGCGGGTGTTCGGCTGCTACGTGCTGCGCGACGACGGCAAGGTCGAGTCGTTCTTGAGCAAGGCGGTGGTGCTGGCCACCGGCGGCGCGGGGAAGGTGTACCTCTACACCTCGAACCCCGATGTCGCGACCGGCGACGGCGTGGCGATGGCGTACCGGGCGGGCGCGAAGATCGCGAACATGGAGTTCTACCAGTTCCACCCCACCAGCCTGTACCACCCGTACGCGAAGAACTTCCTCATCTCCGAGGCGCTGCGCGGCGAGGGCGGGCGGCTGCGGCTGCGCTCCACCGGTGAGCGCTTCATGAAGCGCTACGACGACCGGCAGGAGCTCGCGCCGCGCGACATCGTGGCCCGCGCCATCGACGCGGAGATCAAGCGCACCGGCGACGACTGCGTGAACCTCGACATGACGCACCTGCCGAAGTCGTACCTGATGGAGCGCTTCCCCAACATCTACGCGACCTGCAAGGAGTTCGGCGTCGATATGGCGGTGCAGCCCATCCCCGTCGTCCCCGCGGCGCACTTCATGTGCGGCGGCGTGGTGACCGACGCGCTGGGGCGCAGCTCGGTGCCCGGCCTGTACGCCATCGGCGAAGTCAGCTGCACGGGGTTGCACGGCGCGAACCGCCTGGCGTCGAACTCGCTGCTCGAGGGGCTGGTCTTCGGCCACCGCGCGGTGAAGACCTGCGCCGAAGAGGTGAAGGCGCTCCCCGCGCCGACGCCGGACGCGCGCGAGTGGGACCCCGGCCACGCCGTCGCGTCAGACGAGCGCGGCATGGTCAGCCAGAACTGGGACGAGATCCGCCGGTTGATGTGGAGCTTCGTGGGCATCGTGCGCACCGACAAACGCCTCGCCCGCGCGCGGCGCCGCCTCGATCTGCTGCGCGAGGAGATCCGCCAGTACTACTGGGACTACCAGGTGACCCGCGACGTCATCGAGCTGCGCAACATCGCCGACGTCGCGCACCTCATCGTGGAGTGCGCCACGCGGAGAAAAGAGAGCCGCGGGCTCCACTACACGCTCGACTACCCGAACGCCGACGACGCCAACTGGCTCCACGACACCGTGCTACAGCGCGAGCCGTGATTCGCCGTATCGCCGTCTATTGTGGGTCGAAAGAAGGCAACTCCCCGCGCTTCAAGGAGGCCGCTTCGCAGCTGGGTGTCGCGATGGCCGCCCGCGGGTTGGACCTCGTGTACGGCGGCGCGGCGAACGGGCTGATGGGCGCGGTGGCGTCGGCGGTGCTGCAGGGCGGCCGCCACGTGCTGGGCGTCATCCCCACCGGGCTCGAGCGGCAAGAATGGGCGCACCCCGAGCTCTCGGAGGCGATCCGCGTCGACACCATGCACGAGCGCAAGGCGCTGATGGCCGAGCGCGCCGACGCCTTCATCGCGCTCCCCGGCGGCTTCGGCACGATGGACGAGCTCTTCGACGTGCTGACGCAGGCGCAGGTCGGCCTGCACCGCAAGCCCATCGGCCTGTTGAACCTCGACGGCTACTACGCGCCGATCATCGACTGGGTGCAGCGCGGGCTGGAGATCGGCTTCATCCCCCGGGTGCTGGAGACGGCGCTGGTGTCGCGCGGCGAGCCCGAGGCGCTGGTCGACGCGTTGCTGACGCACGAGCCGCCGCCGTCAGCCATCGCGTGGAGCCGCGCGGGGACCTGAGCTCCACAGCAGCGCCACGAAGAGCAGGGTGCCCAGCACCTGGTGCGCGACGCCCAGCACCACGAGCCGCTCCGCGTACGGCGCGTTGAGCAGCACCGCCACGCCCAGCGCCACCTGCGCCCAGGTCAGCAGCAGCACTCCGTGCGCCCGGCGCCGCCACCACCACGCGGTGACAGCGGCCAGCACCACCAGCCCCAGCGTGCGGTGGAAGAACTGCACCGGCAGCGGCGCGTCGAGCGACCACTCCGGCGGCAGCCACGCGCCGTTGAGCGTGGGCCACGTCGGCGCGTACGGCGCGGCCTTGAGCCCGGCGGTCAGCGCCCCCAGCGCGAGCTGCAGCACCACCAGCGCGATCAGCGGCCGCGGCGCGCGCGGAGGCCCGAGGGCCAGCGTCAGCAGCGCCGCCAGCAACCCCAGCGCGAGGAGGAAGTGCGCGGCGAGGCGCCAGTGGCTCACGTAGAGCCGGTCTTGCAGGCCGCTCATCACCATGAACCACCCCAGCGCGCCCTGCGCCAGGCCCAGCGTCAGCAGGCCCGCCAGCGCGCGGCCGCGCAGCGCTCCCCGGCGCCAGAAGAAGATCGCCGGCCCCACGAAGGCGATGCCCAGCAGGCGGCCCCAGAGCCGGTGCAGCCACTCCCAGAAGTAGATCCACCGGAAGTCGTGCGCGGTGAGGTGCGACTTGAGCTGCCGGTACTGCGGGAGCTGCTGGTACTTCGCGAAGGCCTCCGCCCACTCCGCGTCGCTGCGCGGCGGCACCACGCCCAGCAGCGGCTTCCACTCGGTGATGGAGAGCCCGGAGTCGGTCAGCCGGGTGACGCCGCCCAGCGCGATCTGCACCACCACGCCCGCGGCGAGCAGGAGCAGCCATCGTCGCACCGCCACCTCAGTGCTCCTTCCCGTCGACGCGCGGGGCGAGCAGCAGCGGCGTGATGCGCGCGCCGGTCACCGTGAAGCCCAGCGCCCACAGCCCCGCAGCGACCCACAGCCACGCGCCGTACTGCGCGGGAGCCAGCTGCGGCGCGACGAGGCGCGCCCCGAAGGCCGCCAGCATCACCCACAGCACCGCGCGATCGAGCGCGTCGAAGCGCACCGGCCGGCCGGTGTGGCCCCGCGCGATGCGCAGCAGCATCGCGGGGATGATGAGACCCATGGTGCCGAAGGTGAAGACGTGCAGCGGGAGCGCGCCCACCCACGCTCCGCCCGCCGTCGTCAGCAGCAGCTCCGCGCACAGCGCCCACCCGCCCAGGTACATCACCGCGAGATCCAGCCGCCGCAGCGCGAGGTCGGCCCGCCACGCGACGAGGCGCAGCCCGAAGAGCAGGGCCAGCGTCACCCGCAGCGCGTCGGCCACCATCGGCGGGAGCCACGGCGCGGCCAGCAGCGCCACCGCCAGCGCCTTCACGCCCACGTCCACCACCGGCACGCGCCACACCTCGACGTTGAAGGTGGCTTTCATGAACTGCACCAGCGTGCGCTCCAGCATCACCACGAAGAGCACCCGGAAGAACGCCAGCGACAGCTCGCGGCCCTCGGCGAAGTGCGCGGGGCTCAGCAGCAGCGCGCGCGCGGCCAGCGCCGCCCCCAGCGCCACCAGGAACACCGCGTTGCCGCGGTAGGGGCCCGTCACCTTCGCGCGCAGCAACGTCCACCCGATGGCCAGCAGCAGGCCCGCGCCGAAGGCGAAGCGCGTCAGCTCCCGCAGCGCCGGAGGCCACGCGCCGCCGAACCACAGGCTGACCCGCTCCAGCAGCCACGCCGCCACCAGCACCTGCAGCGTCAGCCCGTAGTGCCCGCGCATCTTCACCCAGTTCTTGGTGGCGGTGAGGAGGAAGCCCGCCACCACCGCGAAGCCGAAGCCGTAGAACATCTCGTGCGCGTGCCACTGGAGCGCGTCGAGGCCCACCGGCCCGCGCCACAGCCCGGCCCGCACGCCGACCCACGCCACCGGCGACAGCACCGCCGCCACGCACGCCAGCGGGAAGAACGGGCGGAAGCCCACCAGCCACAGGGGGTGGCCAGCCCACGAAGGGCGCTCAGGTTCCATTCTGGGTGCTCATTCATCGTTCATGCCACGTCGCTTCCCCGGGGAGCAGGACGGCGATCAGGGGCTGCGGTGTTTCGCACCATTCCATTTCGAAACACGCGCGGCGATCACGAAGAGGCCGGAAGTACCCATGGTTTCGATCGGTTGCGCGGCGCTGGTGATCGGCCGCCGGTCGCGCCTGTCTGCGCCCAGGCCGGCTGATCGCGGTGCCTGTCGCGTTTTCAGACGGTCGTCGCCCGTTCACTCGGAGGCCTGCGCCGATCGCGATCAAAATGTCGCGACCCCCGTTGACATGCCTTTTCAGTAGCTGCTATTCACGCGGCCTCACTGAGTAGGCAGTTTTCGAGGGGATTGATTCGTGGAGCTCTTGAGAGCTGAAGACATCGAGCGAATCGAGCAGGAGCACCCGCACGGCCTGACGGCCGCGAAGCTGGTGGGGTTGTTCAACGACCGCGGCGTGCGGCTGACCGAGGGCACCTTCCGCAAGTACGTGCAGGCGGGGTTGCTCCCGCGCAGCAAGCGCGTCGGCAAGAAGGGCAAGCACCAGGGGAGCCAGGGGCTCTACCCGGCGTCAGCGGTGCGCCGCTTGAACCTCATCAAGCAGATGATGGCGCAGGGCGAGACCATCGAGGCCATCAAGGGCAGCTTCGTGGGGCTCACGCAGCACCTCGACCTCGCGAACCACGAGCTGGGCTTGTTGTTCGACGGCTATGAGCGGCAGCTGGAGAACCGGCCGCTCGCCGGAGAGAAGAAGAAGGAGCTCGTCAGCCGGCTCCGCGCGTTGCGTGTGCAGTCACGCCAGCTGTTGTCGGAGCTGAGCCATTTCGGGAGCGGGCTGACCGCCCGCGTTCCCACGTCACCTGTCGCTGTTTGAACCGCAGTCTTTTTCCTGGAGGGGAAAAACATGAACGCTGAAGCCCACGACGAGAGCGTGGAACCGCTGAAGTCTGAAGTCGAAGGCGAGGATCGCAAGCGCAGCAAGACGATGTCGCGCAAGGAGATGGCGCGCGAGCTGCGCCAGAAGCGCCTGCGCGGCGAGGTCGACCCCGAGGAGCAGGCGCTGCTCAAGGAGATCTCGTCGAACCGCCCGCGCACCCGCGCCGACTGCATCTCGAGCCCGCGCCCCTGCGTGTTCGTCTCGTGCAAGTACAACCTGTACCTCGACGTGAACCCCGAGACGGGCAGCGTGAAGATGAACTTCCCCGACAAGGAGATTCAGGAGCTCGAGTACACCTGCGCGCTCGACGTCTCCGAGAAGGGCGGCATCACGCTCGAAGAGGTCGGCGAGATCATGAACCTCACGCGCGAGCGCATCCGCCAGGTGGAGACGCGCGGCCTCGAGAAGGTGCGCACCGCCACCGAAGCGGAGCCGAAGCGCCCGCGCTGAAAATTGCCGTCGGAAGTAGACAGGCGCCGCCTGCCCGCCGTGACGCTCGCGTTCGTTGACCCCTCCAGACGCGATTGCTACCTCGCTGCCGATGCTGGCTCTGCTCTCTGTGTCCGACAAACGTGGACTGGTGCCCTTCGCGCAAGGGCTCGTCCGCTGTGGCTTCACCCTCCTCTCCACGGGCGGGACGCTCGACGCGCTGAAGGCCGCGGGTGTGCCGGCGCGGAAGGTCTCGGCGCACACGGGCAGCCCGGAGATCCTCGGCGGGCGCGTGAAGACGCTGCACCCGAAGATCCACGGCGGCATCCTCGGGCGGCCGACGCTGGAGAGTGACGCGAAGGAGCTGGCGGAGCACGGCATCGAGGCCATCTCGCTGGTCGCGGTGAACCTGTACCCGTTCCGCGAGACGGTGGCGAAGGGCGCGACGCGAGACGAGACCATCGAGCAGATCGACATCGGTGGGCCGGCGATGGTGCGCGCTTCGGCGAAGAACGCCGCGCACGTGACCATCGTGGTCGATCCCGATGACTACGGGTCGGTGTTGGAGGAGCTCGAGGGGACCCACGCGGTGAGCGAGAAGACACGCCGGCAGCTGCAGAAGAAGGCCTTCGCGCACACCGCCGCGTACGACGCCGCGATCGCCGCGTGGCTCTCGGAGCAGGAGGGCGAGCCCTTCCCCGAGGAGCTGTCGCTGCCGTTCAAGAAGGCGCAGGGCCTGCGCTACGGCGAGAACCCGCACCAGCGCGCGGCGTTCTACCGCGAGTACCGCGCGCCCTCCGAGCCGACGGTGAGCTTCAGCGAGGTGCTGCAGGGCAAGGAGCTCTCGTACAACAACCTCCTCGATCTCGACGCGGCGCTGGGCCTGGTGCTCGAGTTCGCGACCACGCCGGCCGCGGTGGTCATCAAGCACAACACGCCCTGCGGCGTGGCGACCGACGCGGTGCTGGAGCAGGCGTACCGGCGCGCGCGCGCCATCGACGAGACCTCGGCCTTCGGCGGCATCATCGCGTTGAACCGCGAGGTCGACGAGGCGACGGCGAAGGCGCTGGCCGAGACGTTCCTCGAGGCCGTCATCGCGCCGTCGTATTCGGCGGGCGCGCGCGAGATCCTCGCCGGCAAGAAGAACCTGCGGCTGCTCTCGGCTGGCGAAGCGCTCGCGTCGAGCGCCGCGAAGCCCCGCGCCCAGCTCGACGCGCGCAGCGTGTCAGGCGGCCTGCTGTTGATGGACCGCGACGCCGTGGAGCCGGAGACGGAGTGGAAGGTCGTCACCAAGCGCCAGCCCACCGCCGACGAGCTCGCGGCGATGCGCTTCGCGTGGAAGGTGTGCAAGCACGTCAAGTCAAACGCAATCGTCTTCGCCACGCCCACCGAGCTGCTGGCGCAGGGTGGAGGGCAGACAAGCCGGGTTGATTCGGTGAAGATTGCGGCGATGCGCGGCGGCGCGCGTCTCCAAGGGAGTGCCGTGGCTTCAGACGCATTCTTCCCTTTCCGCGATGGGCTCGACGCGTTGGTCGCCGCAGGTGCCGGGTGCGTGGTGCAGCCCGGTGGGTCGGTCAGGGATGCAGAGGTGATCGCCGCCGCCGACGAGCACGGCATCGCGATGGTCTTCACCGGTACCCGTCACTTCCGTCACTAAAAAGTTTCCATGCGCATCGTCTGTCAGAAGTGCTCCGCCGCGTACGCCATCGACGACAAGCACGTCACGCCCAAGGGTGTGCGTGCGCAATGTCCCCGGTGTCGTCACCTCCAACTCGTCAAGAAAGAGGAGGCGCCTGCCCCGGCCGCTGCGCCCGCCGCGCCCGACAACGGCTTCTTGTTTGATCTCGGCGCGCCGCCGGCGCCGGGTGGTGCGCCGCCGCCGCCCGCCTCGGGGATGCACTTCGGCCAGACGGCGCCTGCGCCAGCAGCGCCCGCCGCGAGCAACCCGTTCGACTTCGGTGCGCTGACCGCCCCTGCGCCCGCCGCACCGCCCGCGGGGAGCCCCTTCGACTTCGGCGCTCCGGCAGCGCCGCCGCCCGCGAGCAGCCCCTTCGACTTCGGGGCGCCCACGCTGCGTCCGCCAGACCCTCCGTCGGCGCCCGGCGCGTTGAACTTCGACTTCGCGGGGCCGCCGCCGCCGCCTCCGGCGAAGGTGCCGTTCCCTTCGTCGCCGCCGCCCGCGCCGAAGCCCGTGACCGCGCCGCCGCCCGCCGATGACTCGCCGTTCGACTTCTCGGGCGCAGCGGGAGCGCAGCTGTCGGCCCCCGCCGCGGGTGAGGGTGCCTCGGGCGTCAAGTGTCGGACCTGCGGCAAGGAGCTCACCGACGCGTTCGATCAAGCGTTGGGCGTGTGTGACGAGTGCCGCAACAAGACGGCGCAGCCGGAGAGCGTCGCCGAAGCGGCTCCTCCGCCGCCGCGCCGCGAGTCGTTGGCGCGCGTGCCCGCGGTGCCGGCGCCGCCGCAGCCGGTGTTCGCCGACCCGCACGCTCCGCCGCCGAACGCCGTGAAGTCGGCGACGCGCGGGAGCGGCTCGGGTGGTGGTGGTCGCGTGGTGGCGATCGTGGTGGGCGCGCTGGTGATCGTCGGGGTCGCGGGGTTCCTCGCGTGGAAGCGCCCGTGGGTCAGCAAGCCGCCGCCGTTGGTGGTGAAGGGCGGAGGCGGCTCGACGGGCGGCCCGGTGAAGGCCGCGCCTGACTCGCTCATCGCGCAGTGGCGCCTCAAGTACCTCGATCTCGATCAGAAGGCCGACTGGTACGCCGACGAAGGTGAGGGGTTGATCGCGAAGGACACCACCGCCGGCTACCGCAACGCGATGGAGTCGTTCGAGCAGGCGCTGGTGCTCTCGCCGGGAGACGATCGCGCGCTCGCCGGCTGGGTGCTGGCGCTCGCCTTCGGCCACCCCGGGCAGATCGACGAGCCCACCGCGCGCGCCGCCGAAGACATGCTGAACGCGGCAGAGAAACGCAGCGGCGATGAGCGGCTGTACGTCGCCCACGCGCACCTGCTCATCGCGCGCGGCGGCAACCCCAACGACATCAAGGTGCTCGCGGAGCGCGGGCTGCAGAGCCGCGACCCCCACGATCAATCGCTCGCCGCGTTGGCGCTCGGGCAGACGTACCTCACCAAGAACCCGCAGGTCGCCGCCGAGAACTTCGAGAAGGCCCTCAAGCTCGACCCGAAGCTCAAGCGCGCCTACTTCTTCCAGGCGCAGCTCGCTGTCTCCCAGGGCCGGTACAAGGAGGCCACGCGCTCGCTGGAGAAGCGCCTGGAGATGGATCGCGATCAGTACGACGCCTCCGAAGAGCTGGCGCGGCTGCTGGTCGACGTCGGGCAGCCCGCGCAGGCCAGGAAGGTGCTGGAGGCCGCGAAGAGCGCGGCGCCCACCTCCGCGCGGCCGCGCCTCGGCCTCGCGGTGCTGGCGTACCAGACCGGCGGCGATCTCGCGGGCGCGGCCGCCGAGTTCCAGGCGTTGAGCGAGAGCTCCGAGCAGCCGCCGCTGATCAAGGCGGAGGCGCTGTTGCACCTGGGCATCATCCAGCGCATCAGCGGCGAGACCGACAAGGCCGTCGCCTCCATCGATCGTTCGCTGGAACTCGCGCCTGACTCCACCCCCGCGCACCTGCAGAAGTTCATGCTGCTGCTCGATCGCAACATCGCGTCGTCGGCGCGGCTGGAGCTCGACGGGCTCAAGGGCAAGCTCAACGACAAGAACTTCGAAGACACGCTCGAAGGCCGGCTGATGATCACCGAAGACCGGCTCGACGACGCCGTGCGCACGCTCTCGCGCGTGGTGGAGGCCGACCCGCGCCGCGTCGACGCGACGTTGCTCGCGGGCGCCGCCGCCGCCAAGGCGCGGAAAGACGGGAAGGCCTGGGAGTTCTGCCTGAAGCGGGGGCTCCGCGCCGACCCGGCGTCTCGGCCGGTGGGCTCGCTGACGCCGTACTTCGTGCGCCCGGCCGATCTGCTCAAGCCGGCGGTCGGCGCCTATGCGGCGCTGGTGAAGAACACCGACGAAGACCCCAGCGCGTCGCTCTGCGAGGGGCTCGTGGAGTGGTTCTCCGAAGACTACGCCGCGGCTGATCGCGACTTCGCGAAGACCATCCACATCGACCCGCGCAACGCAGACGCCTTCGCCTACCGCGCGCTCGCGGCGCTCAAGAAGCGCGACGTGGGCGGCGCGGCGAAGCTGGCGGCCAAGGCGGTCGACTCCGGCAAGACCAACGGCAACGCCTACTACGCGCAGGCGCAGGTGCTGATGGCGTCGAAGAAGCCCGACCTCGCGAAGGTCGCCGCGGAGCTGGCGCTCAAGTACACGCCGCAGTCGCTGGGCGCGAAGGTGGTGCTCGCCGACGTCGATGCCCTCCGGGGCAACGCCGACGACGCGCGGCGCACGCTGACCACCGTGCTGCTGGCTGACGCCTACTACCGCGACGCCAAGCGCGTGCTGTACGAGCGCGAGCTGTGAAGATCCTCCTGCTGGGGAGTGGGGCGCGCGAGCACGCGCTGGCGTGGAAGCTGCGCCAGAGCGCGGAGGTGAGTGCGCTCGTGGTGGCTCCGGGGAACCCGGGCATCGCGCAGCTCGCGGAGTGCGTGGCGCTCGACATCGTGCAGCCCGACGCGGTGGTGGCGTTGGCGCGCGCGCGCGCGGTCGACCTGGTGGTGGTGGGCCCGGAGGCGCCGCTGGTGGCGGGGGTCGCCGATGCGCTGCGCGCCGCGGGCATCGACGTCTTCGGCCCCGGTGCGGCGGGCGCGCGCATCGAGGGCAGCAAGGCGTTCGCGAAGGAGATCATGCACGCGGCCGGGGTGCCCACCGCGTGCTTCGAGCTGTTCACTGACGTGGAGCAGGCCGCGGCGCGCGCGCTGCACTGGGGCCCGGTGGTGGTGAAGGCCGACGGGCTGGCGGCCGGCAAGGGCGTGGTGGTGGCGAAGAGCGGCGAAGAGGCGGCGGCGGCGTGCCGGGCGCTCGGCGCGTTGCCCGCGGGTCAGACCATCCTCCTCGAGGAGGTCCTCACGGGGCCGGAGCTGTCGGTGATGGCGCTGTGCGATGGCGCGCGCTTCGTGCTGCTGGCGCCTTCGCAGGATCACAAGCGGGTCTTCGAGGGCGATCAGGGCCCCAACACCGGCGGCATGGGGGCGTACGCGCCGGCCAACTTCCTCTCCGCGGCGGAGCTGCAGCGGGTGGGGGAGACGGTGATCGCCCCTACGCTCGCCGAGCTGCGCAAGCGCGGCATCGACTTCCGCGGCGCGCTGTACGCCGGGCTGATGCTGACGCCGGGCGGCCCGAAGGTGCTGGAGTTCAACGCGCGCCTCGGAGACCCGGAGACGCAGGTGTTGATGATGCAGCTCGCCGACGATCTCGCCGTGGTGCTGCGCGACTGCGCGCGCGGGGCGTTGACGACGACGTCGCTGCGCCAGCACGAGGGCTTCTCGGTGGGCGTGGTGCTGGCCGCCGAGGGCTACCCCGACGCGCCGCGCACCGGCGACGTCATCGGCGCGCTCCCGACGGACGCGCTGGTGTTCCACGCGGGGACCCGGCTTCGCGACGGCGCGCTGGTGACCGCCGGCGGGCGGGTGCTGACGGCCTGCGCGCGCGGCGCCACGTTGGCGGAGGCGCGCCAGCAGGCGAACGCGCTCGCCGCGTCGATCTCCTGGCCGGGCCGTCACTACCGCGCCGACATCGGAGCTGGCGCCCCTTGAGATCGCGCGTGCTGCACCGCTACGTGCTGCGCGAGCTGTCGGGCCCCTTCCTCTCCGCGGCGGTGGTGTTGTTGTCGCTCTTCTACGCCTTCGTGCTGGTGCGCGGCGTCGACATGCTCCTCGGCAGCGGCGCCGAGCTGACTGACTGGGCCAGCGTCGGCTTCTCGATGCTGCCGATGCTGCTGCCCCAGGTGCTGCCGGTGGCGTTGTTGTTGGGTGTGATGATCGGCTTCTCGCGGCTCGGTGAAGATCGCGAGCTCTCGGCGCTGTCGTCGGCCGGGGTCTCTCCGGCGTCGCTGGTGCGCCCTTCGCTGTGGCTCGCGGCGGCTGTCTCGGTGGTGTTGGTGCTCACCGTCTTCTTCTGGCGCCCGTGGGGCCTCGCCGAACTGCGGCGCACCGCGCGGGCCGTCATCGAGCGCAACGTGCTCGGCGATCTCCGCCCCGGCACCGTGCGCGCCGATCTCCCGGGCGTGGTGTTCCACGCGGCGGAGGTCAGCGCGGGCCCCACGTGGCGGGAGGCGCTCCTGATCGACGAGCGCGAGGAGGGGCGGGTGGCGGTGCTGTCGGCGCCGGTGGCGCGGGCCGTCTTCTCCGACGGCGTGGGCATCACCTTCGAGCGCGGCGTGCTGGTGCAGCGTGACGACGGCGAGCTCACCACCACCTCGTTCGACGCGGGCACGCTGCGCTTCAACATCAACCAGCTCATCGGGGGAGACACGCTGCGCTTCGGGCTCGACGAGCTGGGGCCGGTGGAGCTCCTCGCGCGCGCCCGCGAGCTGGAGCGCGCGAACGATGGGCAGGCGCGCACCTACTGGTCGGCGTTCCATTTCCGCTTGTCGCAGCTGCTGGCGCCCTTCGTGCTCGGCGTGTTGGCGACGGCGTTGGCGTTGAGCGGGCGGGGGCGGTCGGCGCGCACCTCGGCGCTGCTGGCGCTGGGCGCGTACCTGCTCTTCTTCGTCTTCACGCGCGCCGGCATGCAGGTCGGTGCGCGCGGGGTGATCGCGCCGTGGCTCGCGGGCTACGCGCCGACGGCGATCGCGCTGCTCGCCGGGCTGGCGTTGCTCTGGCGTGCGCAGCGGCGAGGCGTGGCGTGAAGACCTTCGAACGCTACGTCGCCGGGCTGATGCTGACGCTCTTCTCCGGGCTGTCGCTCGGGTTGGTCGCGCTCTTCATCGTCATCGACTTCGGCGACTGGCTGCACCTCTACATCGGCAAGCCGGTGGCCGACGTCGCGACGCTGTACGGGTACCGCGGGCAGCTCGCCTTCGCCCAGCTGGCGCCGGCGGCGATGGTGCTGGCGGCGGCGCTGACCATCACCGTGGTGCGTCGCCGCGGAGAGTGGACCGCCCTGCGCGCGCTGGGGGCCTCGGCCTTCACGCTGGTGCGGCCGGTGCTGCTGGTGTGCGCCGCCTGCGCCGCGGGGCTCGTCGCGTTCGAGGAGTTCGCCACCAGCGACGCCGCGCCGAGGCTCGACAAGCTGTTGGTGGAGCGCTTCAACCGCCAGGGCGACATGGGCCTGATGTACGCACCGCGCCGTTGGTTTCGCGCCGGCGACGCGTTGGTCAACGTGCGCGGTGAGTTTCAACCTCCGGTGCTCAACGACGTGCGCGTGTTCCGACTCGGCCTCGCGCACGAGCTGGTGGAGTGGACCGACGCCCGCCAGCTCACCTTCCTCGCGCCGGGGCGGTGGCGGGCCGACGACGCGCGCTCGGTGCGCTTCGCAGGCGCGCAGGTGCGTGAGGGGAGGCGCGGCACCTTCGAGCTCGACCTCGCGCTCGAACCCGAGGCCGCGCAGCTGGCGGTGGGGCGCCCGGAGTGGATGCCGCTGACGCGCCTCTCGAGACAGGTCGAGCTCCTCAACACCCTCAAGCTGCCCTCGGAGGCGGTGCGCTTCTCGCTGCAGCAGCGGGTGGCGTTGCCGGTGGCGGCGCTGCTCGCGGCCTTCATCGCCTGTGTGCTGGGGCTGCGCGCGGCGTTGCAGCCCTCGACGCCGCGCGCGTTGCTGGAGGGTGCGGCGCTGTACGGGAGCATCTTCGTGTTGGGGATGATGGCGCGCAGCCTCGCGATGAACTCCCACCTGCCGCCGGGCGCCGCCGCGTGGCTCACGCCCGCGTTGCTGCTGGTGGCCGCGGTGGGCGTGGCGCGGCGCTACGTCAGCCCGAGCGCGCGCCGGTAGACCTGCAGCGTCTGGCGCGCGCAGTCGTCCCACGAGAAGCGGGCGGCGCGCTCCGGGCCGTCGCGCTGCAGGCGCTTGCGGAGCACGTCGTCGCGCAGCACGCGCTGACACGCCTCGCGCCACGCCAGCGGGTTGGACGGCGGCACGAGGAGCCCGGTCTGGCCCAGCACCTCCGGGTGGGCGCCGGCGTCTGAGGCGATCACCGGCACGCCGCAAGCCAGCGCCTCGAGCGCGGGGAGCCCGAAGCCCTCGTACCGCGAGGGGATCAGCACCGCGAGCGACGCCGCGTAGAAGCGCACCAGCTCGTCGTCGGGCAACGGGGAGAGCTCCAGCACCGCGTCGCCGAAGCCGAGGTGCCGTCGCGCGCCACGCCCGGCGAGCAACACCAGCGGCGCCGGCAGCGCGTCGACGATCGGCAACAGCACGCGCAGGTTCTTGAAGGCCTTCTGGTTGCCGATGGCCGCGAAGTACCTGGGCGGGAGCCCGCGGCGGGCACGGAACTCATCGAGCTCGCCCTGCGGCGGCACGTGAAACGACGGGTCGACGCCGTTGTAGATGACCTGCAGGCGCTCCGGCATGAGGCCGAGGTGCGTCGCCAGCTCGTTGCGGCTGAACTCCGAGACGGTGATCAGCGCCTCGGCCTTGCGCGCGCGCGGCGCGACCACGAGCCGGTAGTAGGCGGTGTGCGTCAGCGAGGAGCTCTCCGGCAGCGCGAGGTGGTTCGCGTCGTGGATGGTGGCGACCAGCTTCCCCGGCCACAGCGCGGGCAACGAGAACGACGTGGCGTGCACGAGATCGGCGCGGGCGCGCACCAGGTCGGCGGCCAGCGTCGGCTGCTCGAGCGGCGAGAGGAACTCGGCGCTCGCCCTGATGAGGGGGATTCGCGGCGCCAGCGGGCCGAGGTGGTCGGGCAGCCCTCCGCGAGGCGCGAGGCCCACGAAGTGCCACGAGGGCTCCAGCGCGGGCATGCGGCGCGCGAGCTCCAGCGCGTACCGGGCGATGCCATGCAGCGGACCGCGCACCATGCGCAGGTCGATCAGTACCTTCACGATGGGCGCAATGTAGATGGAAGCGCGCTACGAAGCGCGGTCATGATGCGACGCGCGTGGGTGTGCGGGCTGTTCGGGGCGATGTTGGTTTCATGCGCGGTACCGTCGACGGCGGTGAAGCCCGAGGTGAAGTCGACGGTGGCGCCGACGCCGGCGGCGACGGGCGACGAGCCGGTGCCGGTGGCGATCGAGCTGAGCGAGGTGCGCATCGTCATCGCCGATGACGGCACGGTGACGCGCACGCGCCACGAGGTGTACCGCCTGCTGTCCTCCGACCCCGGCAGCGCGTGGACGCACGCCTACGCCTTCTGGAGCCCGGGGCGCGACGCCGAGCCGGAGTTGTCGGCCACGGTGGTCTCGCCCGACGGCACCACGGTGCGGCTCGACTCGAAGACCGTGTCTGATCAAGCCGACCGCGACGACGACGGGCTGATCACCGACAACAAGCTGCGCCTCGCGCCGCTGCCCAACCTCTCGGTGGGCGCGGTGGGCGACCGCACCGCCGTCACCCGCGGCAAGTCGCTGTTCGATCGCGGCGCGTCGGTGGTGGAGGGGCTGTCCAACCGCGCGCCCGAGAAGAAGCGCGTGGTGGAGATCGACGTGCCCGCCAGCGCGCCGCTGCACACCGAGATCCTCAACTCCGCGCTGACCTTCGTACGCACCGAGCGCGATGGCCGCGTGCACCTGCGCATCGACTGCGGCGCCACGACGCCGCCGCACGACGAAGAACCTGGCGGGCCGAGCGTGGAGGTGCCGTTCGTGCGCGTGTCGACCATCGCCTCGTGGCAGAGCGCCGCCGAGGCGTGGTGGGCGAAGGTCGCGCCGCAGGTCGACGTCGCGGGCGTCGAGGCGCTCGCGAAGAAGCTCACCGCCGGGCAGACCACGCGCGAGGGCAAGGTGCGCGAGCTGACCGCGTGGGTGTGGGCGAACATCCGCTACACGGGCCTCGAGCTCGACGAGGCCGCGTGGGTGCCGCGCAAGGCGAGCGAGGTGCTGGAGCGCAAGTACGGCGACTGCAAGGACCTCTCGGTGCTGCTGACCTCGATGCTGCGCGCGGTGGGGTTGGAGGCAGACCCCGCGCTGCTCTCCGCGGGCTTCTACCAGGACGCCAGCGACGACGTGCCGAGCCTGAGCGGCTTCAACCACGCCATCGTGCGCGTCGGCGGCCCGACGCCGCTGTGGGTCGACCCGACGGCCGAGTGGTCCGCACCGGGCGAGGTGCCCTCCAGCGTCGCCGGTCGCAAGGCGCTCGTCGCCAGGCCGGGCACCCGGGGGCTGGAGCTCATCAGCTCTACCGGCGGCTCGTTCGCCGACAGCCGCTTCGACTGGTACTTCGCGCCATCGGGCCCCGCGCGGCTGGTGCGCACCCGCACCACCGAGGGGCTCGTGTACCGCGAGTGGCGCATGCAGGCGGCCAGCAGCGTGGAGACGTACCGCAAGAACCTCGAGACCTGGGCGCACGACTCGCACGGCACCAGGGGCGTGGTGAAGCTCGAGAACAGCGACCCGCGCGTCTCCGCGGCGTTCAAGGAGACCTTCGAGCTGCCCGACACCAGCTGGGCGCGCACGCGCTCCGATTCGGCGGAGGCGGTGTTGGCGCAAGACGTGGCCTTCGCCGGCCTCTACGGGGTGTTCGACGCGCGCAAGCAGCTCGATGAGCGCAAGGCGCCGTTCATCTTGCGCGCGCGCGCGAAGGCGAAGGTGACGAGCGCGTTTCACCTCCCGCCGGGCTACCGGCTGGAGACGCTGCCCGCCGAGGTGAGCGAGGTCGCCGGCCCCGCGAAGATCGGCGTCACCTGGCGGCGCGCCAGCGGCGACGACATCGAGGGGGTGCTGACGGTGGAGCTCGAGCCGGGCGAGCTCTCCGTCGCCGACGCGAAGCGGCTGATCGACGACATCTACCCGCGCGTCGACCTCGAGCTCACCTTCCTGCACTCGGTGCACGCGGCGCTGGAGGCGGGGCGCACCTTCGCGGCCGTGAAGGAGGCCGAGGCGCTGCTGGCGAAGAGCAACTCCGCGCCCGATCGCGCGATGCTGGCTTACGCGCTGTCGTCGGCGGGCCTGCAGGCCGACGCCGAGGTCGAGGCCCGCAAGGCGCTGGCGCAGGCTCCGAAAGATCTGCTGGTGCGCAACCGCGTGAGCTTCGTGCTGCTGCGCAACGAGCACGGCCGGGAGTTCGGCGTGGGCTACCCGCGCGCCGAGGCGCTGCGGGTGACGGGCGAGACGCTGGCGCAGGGCGACGCCGACGAGTGGGCGCGCCGCATGCACGCGCTGGTCAGCCTGTGGGACGAGCGCGGCAACTTCGGCGAAGACCGCACGCAGTACGACGCGCTCTCGAAGGAGCTCGCCGAGTACCGGGAGAAGACGAAGTCGCGCACGCTCGACGACGAGGCCATCGACGTGTGGCTCAAGCAGCGCGCGTGGAGCACCCTGCGCAAGGAACTCCCCAACTTCAAGCAGACCACCCAGCGCGACGGCGCGTGGCTGCTCGCGGAGGTGCTGGAGCTCGGCGTCGACAAGGCGCTCACCCGCGCCGCGCAGGAGCACCGCGACAGCGAAGAGGCCAGCTCGCTCGCGATTCAGCTGTTGCTCTTCGACCGCGAGTACCAGGCGCTCTCCGACCTCTTCGACGCGCGTCGGCGGAAGAAGGGCGAGGCGCAGGCGCAGGCCAGCGCCCTGCAACGCGCGATCGCCACGCTGAAGCGCGCCGACGACCCGCCCGCGAACACGCCGGCCGGCGCGTGGCTGCGGTTCCAGACCGCGCTGCTCGATCACTCACCGCTGGAGAAGGTGTCGCAGTTCATCGACGGCGCCGCTGACACCGACGAGCTGCAGCTGCTGCGCGACGCCGCGGAGCGGGCAGTCAACGCGCCGCGCGGCGCCGCCGATGTGAATGGCTACCTGAAGGACTTCGAGCTCGGCCTCACCACCATGTCGACGCGGCCGGTGAAGGGCTTCGGCGAGCTCCTCGACATCCGCTTCAACGTCAGCGGGCTGGGCGCGCCGCAGTCGACGCTGCTGCGCAAGAGCGGCGCGGGCTACCGGGTGCGCATCGGCGAGGAGGAGGAGCTCGCGGCCGCCGCGGTGCTCGCCTCGCTCGATGGCCGCGACGCCGAGGCGGTGGAGCTCCTGCGCGTGCTGGTGGCCGTGGTTCCGCAGGCGCCGGCGCCGTTGAAGAGCGAGGCGCCGGGGTATGAGCCGCTGGGGTTCCTCTGGGCGGCGCGCTACGCCGCGCAACACCCGCCCGCGAGGGAGCGCGTCGTGCGCTGGCTCGAGGGTGAAGTACAGAAAGAGCTCCCCGACACGCGCTACGCGCTGGTGCGCACCGCGCTCGACGCCGCGTGGGAGAAGGACCCCGCCGCGCGCCTCAAGCTGGGGCAGCGGCTGTTGACCGACACCAACCCTGAGCGCCACATCGACGGGCTGGTGTTGTCGGTGCGCAGCCTGGTGCGGCTGGGCCGCGCGCGGGAGGCGCTCTCGCTCCTCGATGCCGAGCTGGCGAAGAACCCGCGCGCGCGCGCGCTGTCGGCGATGCGCGTCACCGTGCTGGCCGCGGTGGGTGACTTCGCGGGCGCGCAGCAGACCAGCCGGCAGCTCGCGGTCGACGCGGAGCCCCGCGAGGCGGCGATGCACCTCAACAACGCCGCGTGGTGGGCGCTCTTCACCGGCAAGGTGGGCGACGACACGGTGAAGGACATCGAGCGCTCGGTGGAGCTCAACGCCACCGCGTCGAACATCAACACCGCGGTGTGCGTGTACGCCGCCGCGGGCCGGTGGGACGCCGCGGCCCGCGAGTCGCTGCGCATGGCCTCGCTGTTCAACCCCGAGCGCCTCGGCAGCTCCGGCCCCAGCTACTGGTTCGCCCGCGCGATGGTGGCGCAGGGCTTCGGCCGCACCGACACCGCGCGCGCCCTCTTCAAGAAGGTGAAGAAAGACGAGTGGACCGGCCCCGACGACGTGTGGAGCCTCGCGCAGAAGCAGCTGGCGGCGCTCGGCGAGAAGAAATGATGCGCGTCGCGCTGGTGCACGACTGGCTGCTGACCTGGCGCGGCGGCGAGAAGGTGCTGGAGGCGATCGCGGAGTTGTTCCCCTCCGCGCCGATCTTCACGCTGTTTCACGACCCGAGCGCGATGCCGGCGTCGATCGAGTCGCACCGCGTGGTGGCCAGCTACCTCGATCGCGTCCCCGGTGCGCGGCAGCGTCATCGCCACCTCCTGCCGCTGATGCCGGCCGCGATCCGCTCGCTCGATGTGGGCGACGTCGATCTCGTCATCTCGTCGAGCCACTGCGTCGCGAAGGGCGTGCGGGTGCCGAAGGGCGCGCGGCACGTGTCGTACGTGCACGCGCCGCTCCGCTACATGTGGGATCGCTTCGACGACTACTTCGGTCCGGGCAAGTCTTCGCGCTCCGTGCGGCTCGCGGCGAGCGCGCTGCGGCCGGCGCTGCAGACGTGGGACGTGCTGACCGCCGCGGGCGTCGATCGCTTCATCGCCAACTCCGCGCACGTCGCCGCGCAGATCTCGCGGCGCTACCACCGGCACGCGCGCGTGATTCACCCACCCGTCGAGCTGGAGCGCTTCACGATCGGCGCGGGCCGCGGCGGGTACTTCCTCTGTCTCGGCGCGCTGGCGCCGTACAAGCGCATCGACCTCGCCATCGAGGCCTTCCGGCGCACCGGCCAGGAGCTGTGGATCGCGGGGAGCGGCCAGTCATCGGACTGGCTGCGGAACCTCCCGCCCAACATCAAGGTGCTGGGGCAGGTGAGCGACGCGGAGCTGGCGACGCTGTACGGGAACGCCCGCGCGCTCGTCTTCCCCGGGGTCGAAGACTTCGGCATCACGCCGCTCGAGGCGCAGGCGTGCGGCCGCCCGGTGATCGCCTTCGGCCAGGGCGGCGTGCTGGAGACGGTGACCGACAGGACCGGCCTGTTCTTCGACGCCCAGACGGTGGACTCGCTCGTCGCCGCGCTGGCGAAGTTCGACGCCTTCGAGGCCGGGTTCGATGGCGCCGTCGCGCGCGCCCACGCGATGCGCTTCAACAGGGCGTCGTTTCAGCAGCAGCTCCTCGAGGAGATCGACGCGGCCTATTCGTCGAGCGTCAACGTTTGAGTGACGCGCTGGCCCTCGCGCTCCAGCTCAACCTCGAAGCGCCGCCCTGATCGCAGGTGCTGGAGGAGCGTCATCAGCCGCTCCGGTTGATCGAGCGACAGGCCGTTCACCGCCTTGATGACGTCGCCGCGCCGCAGCCCGAGCTTCTCGATGAGCGAGCCCGGCTGCACCGAGAGCGTCTTGAAGCCGCTCCACTGCCCATCGCGGAAGGAGGGCACGAGGCGCACCTGCTGCATCAGCGACGACGGGTCGGCGAGGTGCTGGTTCACCAGCGCGCGCGTCAGCGTCGTCGGCGCCACGGGTGGCGAAGAGTCGAGCATGCTTGCAAAGCTCACGCGCTCCAGCCGGCCGTCGCGCCGCACGGTGATCTCCAGCCGCTCGATGGTGACGATCTCCACCCCGGAGATCACGTCGCCGATGGTGGCGGTGATCACCCGGCTCGCGGCGGCGAGCGCGACCAGCGGCTGCGCGCCCCGCAGGGTGCCCAACAGGCGAAAGGGGAGCGGCGTCGCCGGCGTCTCCACGCGTTCGAACGGCCGCCCGGTGAAGCCCAACAACTTCGAGAGGCGCTCCGCGTCGACAGGCTTCGCCGCGCACGGGAGCGCCACCAGCAGGAACAGGAGCGTCTTCATGCGGGAGGCGCAGAGCAACGCGCGTTCCACCGGCAAGCCGCTGCAAACACAGCGCGAGCGGGCGCTCGGCGGTGACGAATCGGCAGGGCTTGGCGGGGGCGCTCCGTCGTTTCGTCACTGCGCGTGGCGCGTGGTAGAGCCGGGAGCGCGTGTTCACCCGCTTTCAGCGTTTCTACAACTCGATCAAGCTGGTGGCTGACTGGGCGGCGCTCGCGCTCGCGTTCCTGCTGGCCTGGTACACCCGCTTCGCGCTCTTCACCGGAGCGGCGGTGCCCTCGACCGCGGAGTCGCTGGAGACGCTGGGCCTCGCGCTCGTGATCTTCCCCGTCGTGTTCCACTGGTCGAACCTCTACACGACCAACCGCGGGCGCTCGCACATCCAGGAGGTCTTCGAGATCTTCAAGAGCACGGTGCTTTCGACGTTGCTGCTGGTGGGCGTCTCGTACTTCGTGCGCGAGCGCTACAGCCGCCTCACCATCGGCCTCTTCGCGAGCTACTCGTTCGTGTCGTTGTCGCTGGTGCGGCTCTCGTTCCGCGCGATCTTCAACGAGCTGCGCCGCCGCGGCGTGAACGTGAAGACGATCCTCGTGGTGGGCGCGGGTGCGCTCGGCGAGCGCGTCGTGGAGACCATCGAGCACCACCGCGAGCTGGGCTTCAAGGTGGTCGGCATGCTGACCCGCAAAGACGAGAAGATCGGCGGGCAGGTGCTGGGCGCGCCCATCGTCGGGCACTTCCGCGATCTCTCCGCGCAGCTCGAGAAGCAGCCGGTCGATCAGGTCATCCTCGCGTTGCCGTTGGACGAGCAGGGCGCGCTGCGCGAGCTGATGGAGGTGCTCACGCAGCACACCGTCGACGTGAAGGTGGTGCCCGACCTCTTCAACTACATCACGCTGCGCGGCGGCCTCGAGGAGTTCGGCGGGCTGCCGATCATCAGCCTCCAGGGCGCGCCGCTCGAGGGGTGGAACCGCATCTTGAAGCGCGCCTTCGACATCATCTTGTCGGCGCTCGCGTTGCTGGTGCTCTCTCCGGTGCTGGTGGTGCTCGCGGTGCTGGTGAAGCTCACCAGCCGCGGCCCGATCTTCTACGCGCAGGAGCGCATGGGCATCGATGGGCGGCTCTTCCACATGTACAAGTTCCGCACGATGAAGGTCGACGCCGAGCAGTCGGGCGCGCGCTTCGCGACGGAAGACGACCCCCGGCGGACACTCCTCGGCGCGCTGCTGCGCCGCACGTCGCTCGATGAGCTCCCGCAGTTCTGGAACGTGCTGGTGGGCGACATGAGCCTCGTCGGCCCGCGCCCCGAGCGCCCGGTCTTCATCCAGGAGTTCAAGAAGCAGATCCCCCGGTACCACCTGCGGCACATGGTGAAGTCGGGCATCACCGGCTGGGCGCAGGTCAACGGCCTGCGCGGCAACACCAGCATCAAGGACCGCATCGACTTCGACCTCTATTACATCGAGAACTGGTCGCTGCTGTTCGACCTGAAGATCCTCGTGCGCACGGCGTTTGGTGGGTTCCTCTCGAAGAACGCGTACTGACCATGCCCACGCTGACGTTGCTCGCACTCCTCGCCGCCGCGCCGAAGCCGTCTGACGGCGTGCGCGCGGCCTTCATCAACGGCGACCTGCCGCAGGCCGAGGTCGGCGTGCAGCTGTGCCTCAAGAAGGAGCCGAAGGCGAAGTGCAAGCAGCTGGGGCGCTGGCTCGCCGAGTACACGTTCCTCTATTCGCACCTCGACTCCTTCAAGCCCGAAGACGCGCGCACCTTCATCGAGTTGGACAAGAAGCTCAGCCCGAAGCAGCGCAGCCGCCTCACCGAGCACGCCATCGAGCGCTATGTGAACAAGCCCTTCGAGACCGCGAAGTCGCTCGCCGAGGGTAACCAGAAGCGCGCGCTCGAGCTGCTCGACGTGGTGCTCACCGTCGACCCGCAGCACGCCGAGGCGCTGGCGCTCAAGAAGGCGCTCTTCGCCCGCGACGCCGGCACGCCTTAGGGCGCGCGCACGCAGTCGTCGGTGACGGTGATCTCCGCGCCGAGGTCGACCACCTCGAAGTTCTCGGGCCCGATGGAGTTGAAGATCTGCGGCGTGATGCCGAGGTCGGCCCACTTCGCGGTGCTGGTGCGATCGTCGGCGAAGGTCAGCGCGATGTTCCCGCCGTCGGAGAGGATCAGCCCGTACTTCTTCATCGCCGCCAGCAGCACGCGCGCGTTCGCGGAGTACGCGCTGTCGTTGAAGCCCGGCTTGAGGCGCAGGCGCACGCCGTAGGGCGGAGCGTTGGCATCGGTGCTCGACGGGCTCCCCGCGTGGGTCGCCGGGTGCACGTACACGTCGGCCTTCATGTGATCGTTGGGGAGGATGAAGCGCAGCGCGTGCGCGACCTCCCCCGCGGCCACCTCGTCGGCCGTCGGCAGCAGCGCGGCGATGGGCAGCCCCGCGGCGTCGGCGGAGGTGCACTGCTCTCCGCGCAGCACGTCGGTGTACTGCTTCGTCAGCTCCCAGATGAACGCGCCGCGCGCGCGCAGCCCCGTGCCGTCGGCGGTGGCGTTGTACAGCTCGTAGAGCTTCTTCTCCGCGGTCTCCACCACCAGCAGGTGGCAGTCGTCGTGGTGGTAGTCGCAGGTGAAGTCGGCGCTGCCCTCGATGTTGCCGTCGGCGGGCACCGGCATCTGCAGCGGCACCGGGTCGCAGTCGTCGCCGTTGTAGCAATAGACCGCGTCGGTGATGGCGTTGACGGTGCGGCGCGGCGTGCTGCCGTCCGCGAAGAAGAGGGGGATGGAGAAGTCGATCTGCAGCACGTTGCCGTTGCCCCAGCCGCCGGCGCTCTGCAGCGCGGCGATGATCGCGTCGCTGCGGCTCGACTTCGTCAGGCCCGAGACGTCTTTGTTCCACGGGGTGTCGGTCTCGAAGAGGCCGCGGGGCACGTGGGGCGCGCCACCGCCCGTCGCGCCCGTGCCGCCACCGCTCGCGCCGGAGCCGCCGCCTGCGCTGGCCGCTCCGCCGCCGGTGTTGCCGCCCGAGGGGGCACTGCACGCACTGCCGAGGAGGAGCGCCGCGAGCACCAATCGCATGCGGCAGATCGTAGACAAAAAAAGCGGCCCTGGTTTCCCAGAGCCGCTTCCCCCTCCCATTCAGCGTTCAGACAGGGCCGCTCTTCGCGATCGCCCCGTCAACTGAAGGGCTTTGAATTCAGCTGCAACCCGTGGTCGCGCCGCAGTTGTGGCACTTGTAGCAAGCGCCGTTGCGCACGGTGATGGTGCCGCAGACCGGGCAGGGCGGCGCGTCGGCCTGGTTCAAGAAGGCCGAGTTGGTCGACGGCGCCGGCGCGGTGACCGGAGCCGAAGGCGCGACGGGCAGCGACACCGCGTTCACCTTCTTCGCCTCGGTCTCCATCACGCTCTCCACCTGGCCCTCCTGCGGGAGGAACTTCAGCGCCAGCCAGCGGAAGATGTAGTCGGTCAGCGACTTGGCGATCGGCAGGTCGGGGTTGTTGGTGAACCCGGCCGGCTCGAAGCGGGTGTGGCTGAACTTGTCGGCCAGCACCTTGAGCGGCACGCCGTACTGCAGCGAGAGCGAGATGGCCGTCGCGAAGGCGTCCATCAGGCCCGACACGGTGCTGCCTTCCTTCGCCATGGTGATGAACAGCTCGCCCGGCTGGCCATCTTCGTACATGCCCACCGTGAGGTAGCCCTCGTGGCCCGCGATGCTGAACTTGTGCGTCAGCGCGCGGCGCTCGTCGGGGAGACGCTTGCGGTCGATGCGCTGCACCACCACCTGCGGCTGCGCGACGACGGCCGCTTCGACCTTCTTGGTCTCTTCCTTCTTGGTGTTCAGCGGCTGGCTGCGCTTGCAGCCGTCACGGTACACGGCGACGGCCTTCAGGCCCGCGCGCCACGACTCCATGTACGCCATCTCGATGTCTTCGACGGTGGCCTCGTTCGGCAGGTTGACCGTCTTGGAGATCGCACCGGAGAGGAAGGGCTGCGCCGCGCCCATCATCTTGATGTGGCCCATGTAGTGGATGCTGCGGACGCCCTTGCTCGGCTTGAAGGCGCAGTCGAACACCGGGAGGTGCTCCGCCTTGAGGCCCGGCGCGCCCTCGATGGTGTCGTTCTTGTCGAGGTAGCTGATGATGCTCTCGACCTCGGTGGTCGAGTAGCCCAGCTTGCGCAGCGCCAGCGGCACCGTCTGGTTGACGATCTTGAGCATGCCGCCGCCGACCAGCTTCTTGTACTTGATGAGCGCGATGTCGGGCTCGATGCCCGTGGTGTCGCAGTCCATCATGAAGCCGATGGTGCCCGTGGGGGCCAGCACCGTGACCTGCGAGTTGCGGTAGCCGTGCTCCTCACCGAGCGCCAGCGCCTCGTCCCACACTTCCTTCTGCGCCTTGCTCAGGCCCGCGTCGTCGATCGCCGGCAGCTGGTACGCCGCCTTCCGGTGCTTGCGGATGACGCCCAGCATCGGCTCGCGGTTCACCGCGTAGCCCGAGAAGGTGCCCATGTTCTCCGCCATCTTCGCCGACATCGCGTAGGCGCGGCCGCCCATGAGCGACGTGACGGCGCCCGCGTACGCGCGGCCGGTGTCGGAGTCGTACGCCACGCCCTGCGCCATCAGCAGCGCGCCGAGGTTCGCGTAGCCCAGGCCCAGCGGGCGGAAGTCCCACGAGTTCTGGCGGATCTTCTCGGTCGGGTACTTCGAGAAGCCGACGATGATCTCCTGACCCAGCAGCGTCACGTCGACCGCGTGCTTGAAGGCCTCGACGTCGAACTCCCCGTCGATGGTGCGGAAGTGCATCAGGTTCAGCGACGCCAGGTTGCACGCCGTGTCGTCGAGGAACATGTACTCGGAGCACGGGTTCGACGCGTTGATGCGCGCCGTGTTCGCCGAGGTGTGCCACGCGTTGATGGTGGTGTCGTACTGGAGGCCCGGGTCGCCGCACTGCCACGCGGCCTGGCTGATCTCGCGGAACACGTCACGCGCCCGGTAGGTGTCGACGATCGACCCGTCGACCACCGACTTCGTCGAGAACGCGAGGTCCTTCTCCACCGCCTTCATGAACTCGTCGGTGACGCGCACCGAGTTGTTCGAGTTCTGGAAGAAGATCGACGAGTACGCCTCGCCGTTGAACGACGACTCGTAGCCGGCGTCGATCAGCGCGTGCGCCTTCTTCTCCTCGGCCACCTTGCAGCGGATGAACTCGAGGATGTCGGGGTGCTCCGCGTTGAGGATCACCATCTTCGCCGCGCGGCGCGTCTTGCCGCCCGACTTGATGACGCCCGCGAACGCGTCGAAGCCCTTCATGAACGACACCGGGCCCGACGCCGTACCGCCGCCCTTGAGCATCTCGCGCGAGGAGCGGATGGGCGAGAGGTTGGAGCCCGTGCCCGAGCCGTACTTGAAGAGCATGCCCTCGGTGCGGGCGAGGCCGAGGATCGACTCCATCGAGTCTTCCACCGAGTTGATGAAGCACGCGCTGCACTGCGGGTGCTCCTCGACGCCCACGTTGAACCAGACGGGCGAGTTGAAGGCCACCTTCTGGCGGAGCAGCAGGTGCGTCAGCTCCGCGTGGAAGGTGTTCTTCGACTCGGTGTCGGCGAAGTAGCCGCCGGCCTCGCCCCAGCGGGTGAGGGTGTTGACGACGCGCGCCACCAGCTGGCGCACCGACGTCTCGCGCTCGGGCGTGCCCGGCGTGCCGCGGAAGTACTTCGAGGCCACCACGTTGGTCGCCAGCATCGACCACGACTTCGGCACTTCGATGTTCTTCTGCTCGAAGACCACCTTGCCGTCTTCACCGGTGATGGACGCGCTGCGGAGATCCCACGCAATCTCCTCGGCGGGGTCGACGCCGGCGGTGGTGAAGTAGCGCTTCACCTCCAGCCCGGCTGACTTCGCCTTGCGAGGGACAGCCCGTGCGTCGACAGGAAGCACGGCGGCCTTTGCTGCACCCTTGGTCTTCAGCTCTTTTTCCATCTGCCCCTCGGTAATAACGGCTTGGTTGGTTGACTGCTGGTGTGTGTGTAAAGCGAAAGCGGCCCAGCCCCCGAGGAGACGGCCCTCGGAGGGTGCGAAAGTCGCGAAAGGTAGGATGTTGCGCTCCGGGAACCCCCTCCGGCACCGGACCACGGCGGCTTTGGGGCCGTCGCGGGAGGTCGACTTATGCACCCGGTGTCGCGCATGTGTCAAGCGTCGCCGCACTACATCTTGTGTCAAATTTTCGACCAATCCCCTACGGTTAGGGGTGTTTCAGACATGTAGCAAAGCGCGAAAAACGCGGCCCGAAGCGGTAAATCGGCTCGGGAGATCGCTCGCAAGATCGTCTGTTCGATGGGGGCCAGAAGTCGCCCTGATTTGAGCAGTAATGACCCTACATCACTTTTCATGACCAGCTGCCAGGGGCGGGCGATCGGCGATCGCGTATTTACTGATTGTGCGTGTTGGTCTTTGATCGACTTGCGCTGGGAAACGCGGATTTTTCCGAGCGGGCGGGCGATTTTGCGGCGCCGTACCATCAGCCAACGCGGCGCTCGGAGCGCGGCAAAACGAGCGG
>CAMLFP010000003.1 GCA_946479335.1 uncultured Archangium sp. | reverse complement strand
CGCGGAGCAGGTGTGCGCCTGTCGCCCAGCAGGCGCTCATCGAAGACGCACTGGCGAGGGCCAGAAACGAAACGAGCACCGCGTTTTCACACGGTGCCCGTTCGCGTTCTCAAAGCGCTGTGGCGCTCAGTTCAGGTACATCACGTTGTCGTACAGGCGGCGGAACTCCGAGAGCGGGAGCTTGAACACACCATCGTTCGCGCCGTTGCCCGCGGGCTCCGACTCACCCCACGGGTTGCGGAGCGTCACGTACTTCGTGCCGTTGGTCTCCTCGTAGCCGAGCACCGAGTACGAGTGGTCGCCGTACACGCCGGTGTTCGCGTAGTTCACCGGGCCGCCGTCATCGTGCGTGCCCGCGGAGACCGGCTTCTTCGCGTCGAGCGCCTTCTTGATGGTGTTCCACACGCGGTCATCACCGGAGTTGGTGCTGATCTGGCTGCCGGTGCCGCCCATGATGGCCTCGAACACGTCGTTCGACGCGCCGCCGTTGCCGATGGCGTTGTAGCTGCCCTTCCACTGCGCATACGCCTTCTCGAGGAGCGGGAACCAGAGCTCCATCGACTTGGGGTCGGTCGAGCCCTTCGAGCTGCCGTAGAGCGGGCCGCCGTAGCTGCGCACGTAGAGATCGCCGTCGACCTTGATGGGCACGTCGATGTCCTTGCCGCTGCGCCAGTCGTGGTCCTTGAAGGTGACGGTGTACGTGCCGTCGCCGTTCGACTTGATGACGTCCTTGAACACTTCCGGGCGCACGTTGGCGATGGAGGCGATGGCGGAGGGGAAGTAGCAATCACCCAGCTGCCCCTGCTGCACGTCGTCGTACTTCGCGCCGTCGACGAAGAGCGGGCCGGTGAAGTTCTTCTTGCCGTACTTCGGCGTGCCGTCGGCGTTCAGCTCGTCCTTGTGGAGCGCGGGGTCCTTGATGATGTCGCCGCCCGCCGAGCCGCCCGAGACGGTGACGTTGCCCACCGAGGTGGTGAAGCCGGTGTTGTTGGTGCCGTCAGACGCGGCCACCGAGAAGCTGTCGCCGCCCTGGCCCTTGAGCTTCACGCCCTTGGGGAAGGTGCCGTCCTTGTCCAACGTGATGACCTGCTTCTCGTTGGTGCGGAGGTTGGTGAACTGCAGCTTCGCGCCGGGCTCGGAGATCTGCCGGCCCTCGTTGATGTTCTCGACGTCGACGCCACCGGAGGCCGACGGCTTGAGGCCAATGCGGAACAGCGCGACCTCGGCGTTGCGGGTGTCCTTCGTCTCCGCGGTGTTGGCCTTGATGTCCATCCAGTCCGACGTGGTGCCGTCGGCGTAGCGCGCGCGGAGGCGGATGACGTCGCCCTCGTGCATCGCCATGTCGCCGCTCAGCTTCGCGCCCGAGAACTTGCCGGTCGCGTCGGCCTTGCCGATCGAGAAGGTGTCATCGGTGTGGTACCGGCCGGTGGGCGCCGCCGAGAGGTTGATGGCCTCGATGGTCGCGCCCGCCTTCGTCACGCCCGACAACCCGTTGGCTTGATCACCCGTGAGCGACAGCCCGTTCACCGAAGGGCCGTTCGGCTGCGGCGCGGGCGTCGAGCCCAGCACGCCCTCGAGCAGCGCCTTCGCGTTCGCCTCGAGCGGCACCGACGCGATGACGGCCGCGAGGTCCTTCTTCTCGCTCGACGACAGGCCCTTCTTCGCCAGCTCGACCTTCGCCTCGAGCGTCATGCCCGGCTTCTTGAGCTCCGCGGCCACCTTGCTCGCCGACCAGCCCGAGCGGTCACCCACCGCCGCGAGGATGTCGAGCGCCTGCTGCTCGCCCAGCTTCAGCGACGGGTTGCTGCTGAGCTGCGACTGGAACGACGTGACGATGGAGGCGATCTTCTTGTCAGAGATGGTCGGCATGCGGTGGGGCCCAGGTTGGGGGAGTCAGTTCACTTCAGGAACATCACGTTTTCGTAGAGGCGGCGGAACTCGGAGAGCTTCAACTTGAAGACGCCGTCGTCGGCGCCGTTGCCCGCGGGCTCCGAGTCGCCCCACGGGTTGCGGAGGATGACGAACTTCTCGCCCGCCTTCTCCTCGTAGCCGAGCACCGAGTAGGCGTGATCGCCGTACACGCCGGTGTTCGTGTAGTTCACCGGGCCGTTGTCTTCGTGCGTGCCCGCCGCCACCGGCTTCTTCGCGTCGATGGCCTTCTTGATGGCGCTCCACACCTTCGCGTCGCCCACGCTGGTCTCGAGCTGCTCGCCCGTGCCGCCCAGCACCGCCTCGAACACGTCGCTCGCCACGCCGCCGTTGCCGATGGCGTTGTAGCTCTGGTGCAGCTTCGCCCAGGCCTTCTCGAGGAGCGGGAACCAGAGCTCCATCTGCTTCGGGTCTTTCGAACCCGCCGAGCGCCCGTACGCCGCCTCGCCGTTGCGCGTGTAGAGGTCGCCGTCGACCTTCACGGTCTGCGTGGTGACGTCCTTCGTGTACCAGTCGACCTTCTTGAACGTGACGGAGTACGTGCCGTCACCGTTCGCCTTGATCATCTTCTTGAGCGCGTCGGGGTTCTGCTGCGCGATGGCCGCGATCGCCGCGGGGAAGTAGCAGTCGCCCAGGTAGCCCTGCTGCACGTCTTCGGTCTTCACGCCGTCGACGAAGAGCGGGCCGCTGAAGGTGGCCTTGCCGAACTTCGGCGTGCCGTCGGCGTTGAGGTCGTCTTTGTGCAGCGCCGGGTCTTTCAAGTCGACCTTCGGCGCGGTGCCGCCGTCGAGGTTCGGGCCCGACACGCTGGTGCCACCACCGAAGCTGTCGACCACGCCCTGCAGCAGCTTCTTCGCCACCGGCTCCATGGGGAGCGTGCTGACGATGGTCGCGAGGTCGGCCTTCTCCCCCGCCGACAGGCCCTGCTTCGCGAGCTCCACCTGCTGCGCCACGGTCAGGCCCGGCTTGCTCAGCGCCGCCAGCGTCTTCGACGCCGACCAGCCAGCGCGATCGCCCGCCGCCGCGAGGAGCTCCAGCGCCTGCTTTTCAGTGAGCTTCAGCCCCGGGTCGCGCGCGCGCTTCGCCTCGAAGGCGGTGACCAGGGAGGCGATCTTTCGGTCGGTGATCGAAGGCATCGGGTAACCAGTTGTCGCACATCGGCCCACCAAGTTGCGTGGGGGCTGTAAATTGTGCCTCAAGCGCCGTGAAAACGGCAACTTGCATGTGTGCAAAGCGCCTCGCTGCCTGAATGTCTCCAGTGGAGACTTTTGGCGGACGATTTCACGGCTCAGCGCGTTGTCGTGGGCTATGGATCGCCGCGTTTCGAACCCGACTCACCCCCACTCCCTCCCTTTTCTGGAGTCCTGAAATGAGCTTCCGCATTCGCAAGGCCTGCGTGATTGGCGCCGGCGTCATGGGCAGCGGCATCGCGTCGCACCTGGCCAACGCCGGGATCCCCGTTCTGTTGCTCGACATCGTGCTCCCGGGCTCCGCGCCGAACGAGCGCAACAAGCTGGCGGCGCAGGCGCTGGTGAACCTGCGCAAGCAGAAGCCCGCGCCGTTGATGACCGAGAAGGCGCTCTCGCTCATCGAGATCGGCAACCTCGAAGACGACCTGAAGCGCGTCGGCGAGTGCGACTGGGTCTGCGAGGTCATCAAGGAAGACCTGAAGCTCAAGAACGACCTCTTCGCGAAGCTGGAGCCGCTGGTGCACGGCGAGACCATCGTCAGCTCCAACACCTCGGGCATGAGCATCGCCGGCATGCTCGAAGGCCGCAGCGACAGCTTCAAGTCGCGCTTCCTCGTCACGCACTTCTTCAACCCGGTCCGCTACATGAAGCTGCTGGAGCTGGTGCCCGGCGAGAAGACCAACCCCGCGGTGCTGGCCGCCTTCGCGGAGTTCGGCGAGCGCACGCTGGGCAAGGGCATCGTCTACGGCAAGGACACCACCAACTTCATCGCCAACCGCATCGGCACCTTCGGGATGATGAAGACCATGCAGTTGATGCCGAAGTACGAGGTGACCATCGAGGAGGTCGACAAGATCTTCGGGCCTCCGATGGGCCGCCCCAAGTCGGCCGTCTTCCGCACCGCCGACATCGTGGGCCTCGACACGTTCTTGCACGTGACGAACAACTGCTACGACTCGCTGAAGAATGACCCGCAGCGCGAGGTCTTCAAGGCGCCCGACTGGCTCAAGTCGATGGTCGAGAAGAAGATCCTCGGCGACAAGACGGGCTCCGGTTTCTACAAGAAGGAAAAGGGCAGCAAGGACATCGCCGTCCTCGACCTCAAGACCTTCGAGTACCGCGCGCAGAACAAGGTGCGCTTCGACAGCCTCGGCGCCGCGCGTGACGAAGAGACGCTCGCCGGCAAGGTGCGCGCCGTGCTGTTCGGCAAAGACAAGGCCGCCCAGTTCGCTGAAGAGGTGACGCTGCGCACGCTGGCGTACTCCGCCGACCTGCTCGGGGAGATCGCCGACGACGTGGTGAACATCGACCGCGCCATGCGCTGGGGCTACGCGTGGGAGCAGGGCCCGTTCGAGACCTGGGACGTGTACGGCGTCGCCAAGGGCGTCGCGCGCATGAAGGAGCTCGGCATCGGCGTCGCGAAGTGGGTCGAAGACATGCTCGCCTCGGGCCGCACCTCGTTCTACGGCCAGCAGGCGCAGTTCGACACCTTCTGGAACGTGGGCAGCAAGTCGACCAACTACGTGCCGACCATCGGCCGGCAGATCACCGTCGACGGCCTGCGCCGCGGCGGCAAGCTCATCAAGGGCAACGACTCCGCTTCGCTGTTCGACGCGGGCGACGGCATCGGCCTGCTGGCGTTCCACTCGAAGATGAACTCCGTCGACCAGAACGTCATCGAGCTGATGCACGAGTCCATCGACTACGCGGAGCGGCACCTCCGCGGCCTGGTCATCGGCAACGACGACCCGACGGCGTTCTCGGCGGGCGCGAACATCGGCGCGCTGCTGTGGGCCGCGAAGGAAGGCCAGTGGGACGACATCAAGAAGCTCATCGGCGGCTTCCAGCAGGCGAACCAGCGCAGCCGGTACTCGACGATCCCCGTCGTCACCGCGCCCTTCCAGCTCACGCTGGGCGGCGGCTGTGAAGTGACGATGGGCGGCAACGCGCAGGTCGCGGCGGCCGAGACGTACATCGGCCTCGTGGAGTTCGGCGTGGGGCTCATCCCCGGCGGTGGCGGCAACCTGATGCTGCTGCGCAACCTCGCGGGCATCTACGCCGGCGGGAAGGACGTCGACGCCTTCAACTTCGTGAAGAAGGCGTTCCTCACCATCGGCACCGCGAAGGTCGCGACCTCGGCCGAAGAGGGCCGTGAAGCGGGCTTCCTCGCGCCCGACGCGTACATCTCGATGAACCGCGACCACCTGCTGGCCGACGCCAAGGCGCGCGCCATCGGCATGGCCGAGGCGGGCTTCCGGCCGCCGCGTCAGTCCACGTTCCTGCTCCCGGGCCGCAGCGGCGCGGCGACGGTCGACATGTCGCTCTACGACATGGTCCTCAATCACCAGATCTCGGACCACGACCGCCTCATCGGCAAGAAGCTGGGCCACGTGCTGACCGGCGGCAACACCTCGGCGACCGCGCCGGTGACGGAGCAGCAGATTCTCGACCTGGAGCTCGAAGCGTTCCTCTCGCTGTGCGGCGAGGCGAAGACGCAAGACCGGCTCCAGTTCATGCTCGAGAAGGGCAAGCCGCTCCGCAACTGATTACTCACCACTTCAAGGAGACCAACCATGAGCAACCGAGTCGTCATTGCCAGCACTGCCCGCACGCCGTTCACGCGCGCCCACAAGGGTGAACTCAAAGACACGCGCCCCGACACGCTCGCCGCGCACGTCATCAAGGAGGCCATCAAGCGCGTGCCCGGCCTCAAGAACGAAGACATCGGCGACGTCATCCTCGGGTGCGCGATGCCCGAGGGTGAGCAGGGCATGAACGTGGCGCGCCCCGCGGCGCTCCTCGCCGGCCTGCCTGACAGCGTGCCCGCGATGACCATCAACCGCTTCTGCTCGTCGGGCGTGCAGAGCATCGCCATGGCCGCGCAGTCGATCATCGCCGGGCAGTACGACGTGGCCATCGCCGGCGGCACCGAGACGATGACCATGGTGCCGATGGGCGGCAACAAGGTCTCCGCGAACCCGGAGATCATGGAGCAGCACCCGGAGGTCTACACGACGATGGGCGCCACCGCCGAGAAGGTGGCCGCGAAGTTCGACGTGAAGCGCGAAGACCAGGACGTGTTCGCCGCGAACTCGCAGAAGAAGGCCACCGAGGCGCGCGAGAAGGGCCTCTTCAAAGACGAGATCGCCCCCATCACCGTCACGCTGTTCGACGACGCGGGCAAGGCGAAGCAGGTCACCGTCAGCGACGACACCATCATCCGCGCGGAGACCACGCTCGAGGGCCTGCAGAAGCTGAAGCCCGCGTTCGACCCCAAGGGCACGGTGACGGCCGGTAACGCGTCTCCGCTGACCGACGGCGCGGGCGCGGCGGTGGTGATGAGCGAGGCGAAGGCGAAGGAGCTGGGCGTCAAGCCGCTGGGCTACTTCGTCGACTTCGCGGTGGCCGGCGTGCCGCCCGACATCATGGGCATCGGCCCGGTGCCCGCGGTGCGCAAGCTGCTGGCGAAGAACAAGCTCACCGTGAAGGACATCGACGTCTTCGAGCTCAACGAGGCCTTCGCGGCGCAGTCGCTGTACTGCATCCGCGAATTGGGGCTCGACCCGGCGAAGGTGAACCCCAACGGCGGCGCCATCGCCATGGGCCACCCGCTGGGCGTCTCCGGCACGCGCATGACCGGCACGCTGCTGCGTGAGCTCAAGCGCCGCGGCGGCAAGTACGGCGTAGTCACGATGTGCATCGGTGGCGGCATGGGCGCGGCCGCGCTCTTCGAAGTCGCGTAAGCGCGCGTCGAGGCGTTTCACCGAAGCCGGGTTCCTCCACGGAGCCCGGCTTTTTCATGTCTAGAGTGCGCGCATGATGCTGCTCGGGGCGCTGGCAATCATCGGAGTCATCGTCGCGCTGTTCATCTCGGCGAAGAAACGCAGCGTCGACGTCGTGACGCTCGTGCCACCCGAGGCTGAAGCCGAAGGCCCCGCGGTGCCGAAGCGGCTCTCGTCTGACAAGCAGGCGGTGCGACCGATGAACGCGAGCCCCGCGCCCGTCGCACCCGAGCCGCCCGCGCCGAAGGGCGTCATCGCGCCCGACCACGCGACGCGCCGCGCGCTGGCGGCGGAGAACCGCGCGGAGGCGGTGAAGCTCTACGCAGCGCAGACCGGGCTCGACCTCGAGCGCGCGCGCACCACGCTCGACGCGATCATGTCGGGCTCGATTCCCATCGAGTCGCTGGTGTTCAACGCCGCGCCGCGCGCGAACCTCGACGACGCGCTGCAGAGCGCGCTGCGCGCCGGCAACAAGATCGAAGCCATCAAGCTCTACCGCGAGAAGACCGGCCTCGGGCTGAAGGAGGCGAAAGACGCCATCGAGCGGCTGGTGAACGGGGCTGCGCCGCCTCCGCTGCCGGTGCGCGCCGCGCCGGTGAACCTCGACGCGGCGATCCAGAACGCGGTGCGCGCGGGCCAGAAGATCGAAGCCATCAAGCTCTACCGCGAGAAGACGGGCCTCGGCTTGAAGGAGGCGAAGGACGCCATCGACGCGCTGTTCTCGGGTGGCCCGCCCCCGCAGCGTTCGGCGCCGCCCTCGCCTTCGTCGGGCACCCTCGACGCCGCCATCGACGCGGCCATCAAGGGTGATCAGCTGATCCAGGCCATCAAGCTCTACCGCGAGAAGACCGGGCTGGGGCTGGCGGAGGCCAAGCGCGCGGTCGAGGCGCGGCGCGACCAGCTCCGGCGCTGAAAAAAACGTACTTTTCAGCGCTCGCTTTTCTCAAGTTCCGAGAGGAACTCCTCGCGCGAGAGCAGGCCCTTCTTCTGCATCGCGCGCAGCAGCGCCCAGAACTTCCGCTCGAGGTCGTCGTTCTCGCTGTCCTCGGTGCCGCCGAAGAGGAACTCCAGGTCCTTCGCGACGCCCTCCTTCTTCTTCGAGGGGAGCACGTTCTGCATCGAGATGATCTCTTCGCCGACCACCATCGGCGCTTCGTCTTCTTCGACGGGCGCCGGCGCCTGCTGCGGTACGGCCGTCACCACCGTCTTCGCGCGCGCCTCGGCGTCGGCCTGCGAGTGCTTGTGGTAGTAGCGCAAGATCGCCGCGCGCACCTGCGAGTGCGTCGACACGTACGGGAGCACCTTGAGGCCCGTGGTGAACTCAATCTCCTCGATGGCGGGCTGGTTCAGCGGGTCGCTGAGCGCGACGAGGAGCCGCTTCACCGGGCCCTGCTTGTCGATGGCGAAGGGGAAGAGTTCGTGCGCCTCGCAGAAGCGCGCGCGCAGCATGTGCACCGCGCTCCAGTCGGCCTGCGCCTGTGCGAGGTCGACGGTGCCGAGGTTGAGCGACGCGCCGAGCGCCTGCGCGAGCTGGACCTCGGAGATGAGGCCCTGCTGCACCAGCGTGACGCCCAGCCGCTGACGGGTGCGCTTCTGCGCCGCGAGGCCGGCTTCCAACTGCGCGGGGGTGATCGCGTTCCGCTCCAGCAGAATGTCGCCAATGCGTTTCCGGCTCATCGGGCCGACCGTGTACCAAAGGCGGAAAATGGGCGCATCGCTTGCCTTGACACTGCTTTTCGGAGGCCCTTATGGTGCGCCCGCTTTTCCGGCTCGGGTGATCCGGAGAGTTTCAAGTATTCCCGAAAGGCAACACACAAATGACGCTTGGACAGCTCAGCATTCTGGCGGCCGAGGCCGCTGCAGAGGGTGGCGGTGAGAAGGGTTTCCTCGAAGGCATCGCCGAGTCGTGGAACGAAGGCGGTTGGCCGATGTACCCCATCGCCCTCGTCTTCGTCGTCGGTCTCGCGATCGCGGTCGAGCGCTTCATCGTTCTCTTCGGCAGCGCGGCCATCAACAAAGACGGCTTCATCCGCGGCCTGAAGAAGCACATCTACGCGGGCGACCTCGACAAGGCGATCAACTACGTCGCGGGCCAGAAGCCCACGCCGCTCACGAACGTCCTCAAGTCGGGCCTGATGAACGTCCCGAAGGGCGAAGAAGAAGTGCAGGCCGCGCTCGACGAGGCCTCGCTCCGTGAGACGCCCCGCCTCGAGGCCCGCACCGGCTACCTGGCGATGCTCGGCAACGCCGCGATGCTCATCGGCCTGTTCGGCACGGTGAACGGCCTCATCGGCGCCTTCAAGGCCGTGTCGCACGCCTCGCCTGCCGACCGCGCCACCATCCTCGCCGGCTCCATCGGCGAAGCGATGAACTGCACGCGCTTCGGTCTGCTCTCCTCCATCCCCCTCCTGATCCTGTTCTCGGTGCTGAACGGCCGCACGCAGTCGCTCATCAACGACATCAACGAGTCGTCGGTGGCGGTGCTGAACCTGATCGTCCAGAACAAGGACAAGTTCAAGAACCTCACGGTCCCCGCCGCGGCGGCCGAGGAGTAAGGCTTTCCCCCCTTCAGGCGGGCGGGGAAACCCGCTCGCCTGAGTTGTTGTCTCTCTTTCTGTAACCCCTTCACGGGAGCCTTTTCATGGCTGGTGGTATGGATCTCGGCAACAGCGGCAAGGGTGGCAAGAAGCCGCTCGACACTGCCATCAACCTGGTGCCCTTCATCGACTTGATGGCCGTTTTGATCGTGTTCCTGATCATGACGGCCGTGTGGACGCAGCTGGGCCGCCTGCAGGTGGCGCAGCAGGGTCAGAACGCCGACCCGACCGACGCGCCTCCTCCGACGACGCAGCCGGTGACGCTGCTGATCACGGAGAAGGACATGAAGCTCTCGGTGGGCCCGCTCGCGCAGGACCCCATCATCATCACCCGCAACGACAAGGGTCAGATCCTCGTCGAGACGCTGGTCGCCAAGCTGAAGGAGGCGAAGAACCAGCAGCCTGATCAGGCCGCCATCACCATCTCGGCGGAAGACGGCGTGAAGTACGAAGATCTCGTGCGCCTGATCGACACCGTCGTCTCCGACGGCACCAACCCTCTCTTCCCCTCCGTGTCGGTCTCCCCGGCCTCGGGCGGGTAAAGGAAACACTTCAGTCATGGGTATCGAAACTCCGGGCAAGCGGTACGGCAAGCGGCTCCAGCACTCGAAGGTGTTCGGGCACGGCCTGCACGGTCACAAGTCGACGTTCGCCGACCTGAACGTGACGCCGCTGGTCGACATGTTCGTGATTCTGGTGTGCTTCCTCATCGCCAACTTCGCCGCGTCGGGCGAGCTGCTCTCGATGTCGAAAGACATCCAGCTCCCTGAAGCGGTGCACGGCGAGGAGCTGGTGCTCGCGCCGGTCGTGCAGATCTCCCAGCAGGAAGTCGTCGTCTCTGGCGCCGCCATCGGCCGCGTCGACGACCTCTCGCGGGAGGACTACAGCAACATCCCCGCGCTGGAAGAGAAGCTGCGTGAGCTGAAGAAGGAGTTCGAAGACCTGCACAACCAGGCCGGCGACTCCGGCGCCTTCAAGGGCGACGTCAACATCCAGGCTGACAAGCAGGTGCCCTTCAAGATCATCAAGAAGGTCATGTTCAGCTGCTCGTCGGCTGGGTACGGCAACATCTCGTTCGCCACGCTGACCGCGGGCGAGGGCAAGAAGCCCGAAACCGCGATGCGCTGAAGCGTCACACGTTTTGAAGTGCAGGAGCCCCGGGAGAAATTCTCCCGGGGCTTTTGTGTTGTTGAGTGTTTTTGACTACGGGAGCGCCGCATGGAGCTGCTCAAGCAATTCAAAGAGTTCATCGACCCGACGCACCTGATCCAGACGTTCGGGTACCCCGGCCTGACGCTCATCATCTTCCTCGAGACGGGCGCGCTGGTGTTCTTCCTGCCCGGCGACTCGCTGCTGTTCATGGCGGGCCTGTTCGCGGGTGAGGGCACGCTGAACCTGCTGTACCTGCAGCTCCTGTTGATCCCCGCGGCGATCATCGGCGACGCCATCAGCTACACCATCGGCGCGAAGCTGGGCCCGGCGCTCTTCACCCGCACCGACTCGAAGCTGCTCAAGCCGGAGCACCTCAAGGCGGCGCAGGAGTTCTACGAGCGCCACGGCGGCAAGGCCATCATCCTCGCGCGGTTCATGCCCATCGTGCGCACGTTCGTGCCGGTGGTCGCGGGCGCGGCGAAGATGCCGTACTCGCGCTTCTTGAGCTTCAACATCATCGGCGGCGCGTCGTGGATTCTGTCGATGACGGTGGCCGGGTACTTCCTCGGGCAGTTCGAGGTGGTGAAGAAGCACATCGAGCTGATGGTCATCGGCATCATCTTCCTGTCGATCCTCCCCGGCATCATCGCGTGGGCGAAGGCGCGCTTCGGCGCGAAGCCCGCGCAGTCGCCGGGCGCATGACCACCACGCTCGACGCCGCGCGCGACGCGGTGAAGAAGCTCAAGGTCTTCCCGCTGCCGCCGGTGGTGCTGCTGCCGGGGAGCGCCGCGCCGCTGCACATCTTCGAGCCGCGCTACCGCGAGCTGGTGAAGGCCGCGCTGGCGTCAGACGGCCTCTTCGCGATGGCGCAGGTGCTGCCGGGTCAGGAGGCGCTGCTGGCGGGCGCTCCGAAGCTCGAAGACATCGTGTGCGTGGGCCACATCGGCCCGCACGAGGAGCTGCCGGACGGCCGGTACAACCTGGTGCTCATCGGCATCGCGCGCGCGCGCCTCAAGCGTGAGCTGCCGGCCACCGCGCTCTACCGCGAGTTCGAAGCCGAGCTGCTCGAAGACACCGACGTGCCGGGCGCCGACGAGGCGCTGCGGCAGGCGGTGGTGGAGCTGGTGGCGCGCGTGCCCACCGACGTCGGGCAACGCGTGGCGCAGGTGGCGGCGCGTGCGACGGGTGGAGCGCTGGCCGACCTCGTGGCGAGCACCTTCCTCACCGACCCGCAGCGGCGCTTCCAGGTGCTGTGCGAGTTGGACGTGGCGACGCGGCTGGAGATCGTGACCGAGGAGCTGCTCTCGCTCGTCGGGCACATCAAGCCGCGCAAGCCTGACGCGTTCATGAACTGAAGCGTCACGCCCCGGAGCGCAGGTCGCAAGCGCGTCGCGGCCACGACCCACGTCGGTGTTCCGCTCCGCCGCGTGGGCTAACGTCGCGCGGATGCGAGTGCTGATTCTGCGAGCGTGGTGGCGTTGGTGGTGGTGGCAGCAGGCTCCGTACGCGCGGACTGCGCGACCCAGGCGGGCTCTCAAGCCGACTCGGTGTCGATGCTCGGCGACGACACCGACTGGGCGGGCGGCGCATCTCCAGAGTTCGCCGCACAGCGGCTGTCGGTCAGCGCCAGCTTCACCTGTGCCGCGACGGGCACCTCATGTACCGGCTCGCCGCGCTGGGGCGGCACCGTGTGGCTCGCGTTCGCCGGCGCACGTGACGCGACCATCAGCGTCGAGCGCACGCTGCGAGACGCGGGCTGTTCACCCGACCTCTCACTGGCGACCACCCTCGATGGCACCGGCGGCACGATGACGTGTCTCTTCAACGGTGTGATGGGCGGCGTGCACGGGGTCGTCGGGGCGCAGAGTGGTTGTTACAGCTCGGGCGCGACGTCGCTCTCCAACGAGGTCTTCTCGACGCAGGAGTTCACCACCCCGCCGGGCATGCAGGCGCCCGACTTCATCGTCGCGGTGTCGTTCAAGAAGAAGAGCGATGCACCGGTCATCCACGGGAGCCCGACGGACAAGACGGTCCCCGTCGGAGTGCCCTTTCGTCTCGCCGGAGCGCACGTCACGCCTGCGGGCACCGACGTCGTCACCTTCAGAATCGAAGGCGCCGGCGCCAGCTTCAGCCGCTCGTATTCGGCCGACACCAACAGCGCCCCTCGAGACCTCGGCTATGCGTGGTTTCAAGACACCGACGACACCAGCGCGTCGTACGTGACGCTGACGCAGCCGGGCTCGTTTCAGTACTGGGTCGAACTCAACGGCGTGAAGTCGAAGGTGCTCACCTTCACCGCCGTGACGTGGCTCGACGGCAACCCTCCGTCGAGCGGTGCGGGCGGCGGCTCCGGCGCGAATACCGGCGGAGGTTCAGGCTCGAGCGGCGACGCGCCAAGGAGCGGCTGCTCGTCGGTCGGCGGAGCGCTGATGCTGGGCGCGCTCGCGCTGCTCCGGCGCCGTCGTTGACTACGGGCAGCTGACGACCTGCACGTCGTACGAAATCGGCGTGGCGATGTTGGAGACCTCCACGCGGTACGTGTGCCCGGCGGCGGAGGTCCACCCCTGCGGGTTGAAGCGCAGCGCGTACGTGCTGCCGTAGTACTGCCCGAGCTGCGTCACCGTCACCGCGAGGCCGGCGTCGGTGGTGCTGTCGGTCACCGTCACCTGTGCGTTGGAGAGGTTGATGGAGTCGCTCTGCACGCTCCAGCCGGTGGAGTCGACGCTGTCGAGCCCGGGGATGGCGATGGCGTCGGCGGGGACGGGCCCGGGCGGCGGCCACGACATCCACGCTTTGCCGGCGCTGCCGCTGCCTCCGATGACCCAGTGGCACGAGCCGTCGTTGGTGCCGCCGATGCCGACGGGGCCGAGCGAGTTCGAGAGCAACCAGCGGCGGTGGCCGAGCGTCGCCGCGTTCCCCGCGCCGTAGTCAGACATATACATGTCGATGGAGCGCACCGCCTCGCCGGTGGAGATGTTCGACTTGCCGGCGGCCTCCGCGCCGTCGGGCGTGTAGCAGGGCCACCCGGCGTCGGGCGTGTGGCTGAGGGCGTTGGCGGCGTCCATCATCAGCGCGCACGCCTGGGCCTTCTGGTTGCGCGTGGCATCGAGCGTCACCGCCGGGAGCTGCGCGATGGAGCGGTAGACGTTGAGGAGCAGCAGCGCGTTGTTGCGGCCCGTGCTGTCGAGGTCGCCCGCGCTGCAGGTCGCGGCGTTCCCGTTCCAGGTGCCTTCGTTCAGGTTGTTGCGCGCGCAGCGCCACGCGTAACAGACCTGCTCCTGCCGGGTGCCGGAGAGGCTGACGCACGACGGGGTTCCGGAGCCGCCACCGGTGGTGCTCGCGCCCCCGCCCGTGGTCCCGGTGCCGCCGCCGGTCCACCCCACGCCGCCGCCCGAGCTGCCGACGCCTCCGCCGACGCTGGAGCTGCCGCCGCCGGTGCTCCCCGCACCTCCGCCGGTCGCGCCGCTGCCGCCGCCGTTGTTCACGGGCGGGAGACAGATGCCGACCTGGCACGTGGTGCCGAGCGTGCACGAGGTGCACTCCGCGCCGCGTGCGCCGCACGCGTCGAAGAGCGTGCCCGGCTGGCACTCGCCGTCGGCGTCACAACACCCATCGGCGCAGGTGTCGGGCGAGCACTTCTTCACGCCAGTGCCACAGGAAGCGGCGGCGGCAGCGAAGACCACGAGCACGGCGACGCGGAGCGAAGTCATGGGGTCGTTATAGGGCGCGCCGGAGGCAGGCGGCGAGGTCGCCGAGCAACCTGTGTGGCGTCTCGTGCAGCGCGCTCCAGGTCCAGTGGAGGACCACGTAGCCGCGGGCCATCAGCGCGTTGTTGCGGCGGCGGTCGTCTTCGAAGCGCTCGATGCTCGAGTGGTACGCGTAGCCGTCGGCCTCGATGACCACGCGCGCGGCGGTGAAGACGAAGTCGACGCGCCGGAGGCGTTCGCGGGTGCGGATCGCGCGCTGCCGGTCGGGCTCGGGGAAGCCTGCGTCGCGCAGCAGCTCGCGCACCCGGTGTTCGAGTTCGCTCTCGGTCGGGCCGTCGCCTCCGCGGAGCGTGTGGAGCAGCGAGCGAACCCGGGTGAGCCCTCGCCGGCAGAGGTTGCGTTCGACGGTGGCGTCGAGGCGGTCGAGCGTCGTCCATCTTCGGCGGAGCGCTTCGTCGCAGCAGGACCGGAAGAGCGCGGGCTCGAGCGTCGCGGAGAGGTCGATGAGCGTCCGCGAGAGCGAGGTCACCGGGAGCCCGTCGACGCTGGCGAGGTCACGCGGCGCGATGGCGCTCACCCGATGTACGACGACCCCCGCGGGTGGGCGGACTCCGTGGGTCACCGTCGCTTCGAGACGACCGGGCGCGAACTGCGAGAAGCCATGGAGCGCCGCCGCGGTGTGGTGCGAGAGCACGCCATCGCGGAGCCAGAGCGTGAAGGCCTTGAGCTCCTGCCGCCAGTCTTCGGGCGCGCCGCCGACGCGGTAGACGCACGGGTAGGCGCGTATCCATCTCCCGCTGTCGACCCTGCGTTGCAGGCGTTCGCGGGTGAAGCCACAGTCGTGCGCCTGATCGTTTCTGATCACGCCGCGTTGCCGCGCCGCGAGCTGCAGACACCGTCGTTCCGCCTCATCCATCACCGTCCTCCAGACCGGGAGCGGTATATCGAGGGGGTCCGACAAGTCGTCTGCTGCACCATGCGTTGGAAACGACTCATGGTGCAGCAAATGAGTCGTGCCGCGCCAACCACGCAGACAGCGCCCTTCCCTCCCGCGAGTCGCGGCTAAGGTCGCCGCCGTGCCCGTTCTGCTTGCACTCGCGCTGTCGGTCGCCGCGCAGGCCCCCGCTCCGGTCGACGCGCCGAAGACGAAGCCGAGCGTCGAGCTGCCGGAGTCACGCTTCGCGTTGAACTTCACGCCGCTGACGCTCATCGCGGCGTCGCTGTGGGTGGAGGGAGATCTCCACCTCGCGCGCGGCGTGTCGACGTTCGTGAACGTGGGCGGCGGGTTCCTGCGCCAGTTCGGGTGGGACGCGGGCCTGCGGTACTACACGAGCGGCGCGCACCTCGTGGGCTTCTACATCGACCTCCGCTACTCGGGCTTCGCGCTGCCGGAGTTCGCGTTGTGGATGCACGGCCCCGGCGTGCAGCTGGGCTACTCGTGGAAGCTCAAGGGCTTCTCGCTCGCGGTGGCCGCGGGCATCACCACGTTCTTCCAGCTCAACCGGGGCGACCCCAACGCCACCTTCCTCGGGCAGGCGCCCATCGAGAGCGACTTCTTCGTGCTCGCGGGCGTCGGCCGGCCCGGCACCGACCGCCCCTCGGTGATGCCGACGCTGCGCTTCGCCATCGGGCCCTGGTTCTGACTCAGCCCGCGCGCTTGAAGAGGAACGGGTACGTCACGCGGTAGCCCGCCGCGTTCTTCCCCACGGGGAACTGCCAGGTGCGCACGCGCGAGACGAGGCAGTCCGAGAGCTGGTGGCTGGCCACGGTGCTCTCCGCGACGCGCGCCGTCGACACGCTCCCGGCTTCGTTCACGAAGAACTGCACCGCCACCTTTCCGCCCAGCGCGGGCGTGGTCTGGAGCGCGTACTCGTAGCAGTAGCGGATCTGGTCACGGTGCCCGGCGATGACCTTGCGGATGAGCTCCTTGTCCATGCAGCCGCCGCCGCCGCACTCCACGGGCGGGTCGGGCGTCAGCTCCGGGCCGAAGGACTTCTTGCACGGGCCGGGGCCGGCGCAGAGCGCACCGATGCCGGTCTTCTGGGCGACGCCGGAGCGCGCGATGCCGCCGATCTGAATCGTGCCGTCGTGCGGGCCGCCGGCGCCGTCGCCACGAAGACTCCAGCCGCCGTTGCCGGTGGCGTTCACCGCGACCACGCCGCCCAGCGCACCGGAGAGCTCCTTGCCGAGACCACCGGGGCCGAACACGCCGCTGGCGCCGAGGCCGCCGAAGAGCCTGCCGGTGAGCGCAGCCACGTTGACGCCACCGGTCTCGCGCTGCGGGGTGTGGGGTGGCTTCGGGCGGCCTTCACTCGCGAGCCGTCGCGTGGGCTTCGGCGTGTCGGCCGTCTCCTCGGCGCGCTTCTTCGGCGGCGGAGGCGGCTCCGACTGCACGAGGATGCGCCGCAGCGTCGATGACGACACCGGCGGCGCGTCATCGTCATCGAGGTCCTTCGAGAACTCCGCGTTGGCCGCGAAGAGGAAGAACACCGCCGCGCAGGCCAGCAGCGAATTCAGGAACCCGTAGTCGGGGTTGAAGGCCGCGGCCGGCCGCGTGGGCGCGCGCATGCGAAAGGCCTCGACGCGCACCGGGCCGTTGCCGAGCGCCACGCGGTCGGCGCGCCCGAGCTCCAGCGTCCACCCGCCCTGCTCTTCCACCGCGAGACCGCGCGCCACCGAGTCGCTCAGCGAGAGCGCGGTCTCACCGTTGCGCAGCAGCGTGCCCGTCAGCCCCTCGTGGAAGGTGAGCGTGCGCGAGTCGAAGCGCATCGGGGCGTGGGTGGGCTGGGTGAGCTCGCCCAGGGTGTTGAGCGCCAGCGTCGCGCCCTTGCGCAGCACGTGGGTCGCGACACGCACGTCGAACCACAACACCCGCACGCACAGCGCTTCGGAGTCAGCGGTCATGCGCCTACCGACAGCGCGTCGTGATTCAGGTTCCGCGAAGGGCGTGACGGTTCGCGCTATCTCCCTGCCCTTATGCGACGTCTGTCGGCTGCCGCGTTGTTGATGCTCACCGCTTCGTGTCTGAACACCGAGCTCCCGTCCGCGCCGGGGCCCGGCGTCATCACCGGGCGCGTGCTGGTGGCGACGCCGGGTGAGCCGCTGGGGAGCCCCGTGGCGGGCGCGTCGGTGCGGCTGGTCGAGGCCGGCGTGACGACGGTGTCGGATGCCGATGGGCGCTTCTCGGTGACGCCGGTGCTGCAGCGCGCGGGCACGCTGGAGGTCTCGGCGGGCGCGTTGAAGCGCGTGTACGCGTTGGAGACGCTGGGCGCGGGCTTCGGCCGCGTCACCGCGCTGGGCGACGTGCAGCTCAGCCGCAACGCCTCGGCGCAGGGTGAAGTGCAGCTCCTCGACGGCGGCGACGCGACCGGCACGCTGGTGTTCCTCGAGGGGCAGCCGAACTTTGCGTACACGAGCCAGTCGGGAGCGTTCCTGCTCCGCGACCTGCCGGTGGGGCCGGTGACGCTGGGCGTGTTCCTCGCGGGGTACCGGTCGGTGCGCGTGCCGCTCGAGCTGCGCAGCGGTGAGCGCTCGTTCGTCGACCCGTTCGTGCTCGAGCCGGAGCCGCAGACGCTGGCCACCGTGACGGGCCGCGCGGTGCTGGCCGAGGAAGCCGATGCGAGCGGCATCACCGTGTCCATCGGAGCGCGCGCGGTGCGCGTTGACGCGGCGGGCGGGTGGCGCATTGAGGGGCTCGCGCCCGGCGTCTACGCCTTCACCTTCACGGCGGAGGGGCACAGCACGGTGACGCTCGCGAACCGGCTCGTCGCGGCGGAGACCGTGGAGCTCCCGCTGGTCACGCTCACCGCCGGCTCGACCACGCCTCCGGTGATTGAGCCACCGCCCGCCTACGACGCAGGTGCGGGTGGGGGTGATGGCTCGACTGGCGGTGGCTCGGCGACCGGTGGAGGTGATGGCGCGACTGGCGGCGGCGCTGCGATGGGTGGAGGCGACGGCGCGACCGGCGGTGGTGCCGCGACCGGCGGTGGCTCAGCGACCGGCGGTGGTACCGCGACGGGTGGCGGGGCTGCGACCGATGCCGGCGCGGGAGCGTTCGTCACGCGCGTCTCCGCGGGCCCGTCGCACACCTGCGCCATCCTCGACGACGCACGCGCGTTCTGCTGGGGCCGCGACACCTTCGGCCAGGTGAGTGGGCCTGCGGGCGCCGACTCCATCGCGCCGGTGCTGGTCGCGACCGACGTCGTCGACATCGCCGCGGGCGGCACGCACACCTGCGCGGTGCACACCGACGCGGGCGTCGAGTGCTGGGGCCTCAACACGTACTACCAACTGGGCACCGCCTCGGTGGACGCCGGTCAACGCAGCCACCTCGCGCTCGCGGCGCGCTCCATCTCCACGGGGCTCGACTTCACCTGCGCGGTGGTGGGCGCCACCATCAACTGCTGGGGTCACAACAACGCGTCCCAATCCGGGAGCGGCTCCGGCAGCAGCGCCATCCTCCCGACGGCGATGTACTACGTGACCATCCCCGAGGCGGTCGCGCTGGGAGACGCGCACGCGTGCGCGCTGATGACGGTGACGGGCTCGCCCAGCGTGAAGTGCGCCGGCAGCCCCTTCAGCAGCGGCTCGACGCCGGGTGGAGTCGTGCTCTCCGACGTGCGGCAGCTGGCGTCGGGCGGGCAGCACACCTGCGCGGCGAAGCTCGACGGCACCGTGTGGTGCTGGGGCAGCGCGAACGTCGCGGGCGAACTCGGCTCCGATGGCGGCCTCACGCCGACCCCGGTGAGCAGCGAGCAGAACGCGCTGGCGGTCGCGGCGGGCGGCCAGCACTCGTGCGCGCTGCACACCGACGGCTCCCTCACCTGCTGGGGCGGCAACGCGTATGGGCAGCTCGGCAACGGTACGCGCGACGGCGGCATGACGCCCATCACCGCGAGCCTCACCGACGTCACCGCCGTCTCCGCGGGCGGCACGCACACCTGCGCCATCCGCGACGGAGGCACGCTCTGGTGCTGGGGCGACAACGCCTGGGGGCAGCTCGGCGCCAGCGCGGGGCTCAGCTCGACGGTGCCGCTGCAGGTCGTGCTGCCGCCGTGAACTTCAGGCCGGGCCGACCTGCCACTTCGCGTGCGCGCGCGCGACGACCTCACCGGCCTCGTTCTTGATGTCGGCGGTCAGCTCGTAGTGCTTCTTCTCGGTGCTGCTGATGGGCGGGCAGGTGCACTCGGCGGTCAGGGTGCCGCGCGCCTTCTTCAAGTAGTCCATACCCAGGTGGGTGATGATGCCGCGCGCGTCATCGGGGATGGTGAAGAGCAGCGCGGTGCCGGTGGCGACCTCGCCCAGGTTCAGCAGCGCGATGGCGTGCACCGAGTTGAGGTGGTTGCGCACCGCGCGGCGGTCGCGGAGGCGGATGCTGGCGAAGCCCGGCTCCAGCGTGACGACCTCCGGGCGGATGGTGCCGGTGTACGGCGCGAGCATGCCCAGCATGCGGCCCATCACCACGCCGCCGCCGGGGACGTTCTTGAGGCGGCTCCACACCGCGCGCAGCGTGACGGAGGGGTTCATGTTCTTGAGCGCTTTGGACAGGGCAGACATGCGCGGCCGCATACCCCGCGCGCGGCAAATGGTACAGGCGACCCATGACGTTGCTGCGCGCTGCTGACCTCTCCCTCTCCTTCGGAAGCCGGACCCTCTTCGACAAGCTGGAGTTCGTCATCGAGGCGGGCGAGCGCGTGGGCCTGGTAGGCGTCAACGGCTGCGGCAAGTCGACGCTGATGAAGGTGCTGGCCGGGCACATGAAGGCCGACAGCGGGTTGCTGCAGCTGCAGCGCGGCGCGCGCATGACGGTGCTCGAGCAGGAGCCCACCTTCCCCGAAGGGGCGACAGTGAAGAGCGAGCTGGAGGTCGCGCAGGCGCCGCTCAAGGCCGCGCTCGACGAGCACGCGAGCTTGAGCCTCCAGCTCGAGACCTCCCACGACGAGCGCACGCTGACGCGCCTCTCGGAGCTGTCGGAGCTCATCGAGCGCCACGGCGGGTGGGACACCGCGCACGAGGCGCGCAAGCTGCTCGACCGGCTCGGCGTCAAAGACTGGGAGCGCCCCGTCGCGGAGCTCTCCGGCGGCCTGCGCAAGCGGGTGGCCATCGCGCGCGCATTGCTCTCGAAGCCCGACCTGCTGATGCTCGACGAGCCCACCAACCACCTCGACGCGGAGACGGTGTCGTGGCTCGAAGACGAGCTCGATGACTTCGAGGGTTCGCTGCTGCTGGTCACGCACGACCGCTACTTCCTCGACGGGTTGGTCGACCGCATCGTGGAGATTTCCGCGCCCGGCACCGCGAGCCCCGGCCTCACCAGCTACCCCGGCAACTACCAGAGCTACCTCGAGCAGAAGTACGTCGCCGAAGAGCAGGCCGGCCTCTCCGAGCACAAGCGCCAGCGGTGGATCGCGCAGGAGGTCGCGTGGCTCCGCAAAGGCCCGGAGGCGCGGCGCACCAAGTCGAAGGCGCGCATCGAGCGCGCGCAGAAGCTGCTCGCCGAGAAGGGCTTCCAGCGGCCGAAGGTGCCGCAGTTGCAGGTGGCGACCGCGCCGCGGCTCTCGCAGACCGTCATCGAGGCCAAGCGCATCTCGCAGGCGTTCGGCGAGCGCGTGTTGTTCTCCGACGTCAGCGTCATTGTGCAGCCCGGCGAGCGCATCGGCATCGTCGGCCCCAACGGCGCGGGCAAGACCACGCTGCTGCGCACGCTGCTGACGGAGCTGCCGCCGAAGTCGGGCACGGTGACGCTGGGGCCGCGCACGAAGGTCGCCTACTTCGACCAGCAGCGCATGACGTTGGACGATGACGCCACCGTCGCGGAGAACGCGTGGCACGACGAGTGGGTGCAGCTCGGCGACCAGAAGGTGCGGCTGTCTGACTACCTCGACGACCTGCTCTTCCCCGTGCCGATGCAGAAGCAGAAGGTCAGCGCGCTGTCAGGCGGAGAGCGCAACCGGTTGCTGCTGGCGAAACTCTTCTTGCAGGGCGCGAACGTGCTGGTGCTCGACGAGCCCACCAACGACCTCGACCTCGTCACCTTGAGCGTGCTCGAGAACCTGCTGGTGAAGTTCACCGGCGCGGTGCTGCTCGTCACCCACGACCGCTACTTCCTCGACAAGGTGGCCACGTCGATTCTGTCGGTGGGCGGCGACGGAGAGGTCATCCGCTACGAGGGCAACTGGTCGATGTTCCAGCGGCTGCGCAAGCGCGGCGGCGAGGCGCCCACGCCGGCGAAGAAGGCCGACGCCGCACAGCCGGTCACCCAGCCCGCCGCCGCGAAGAAGCCGCCCGGCCGCCTCTCGTACAAAGACCAACGCGAGCTCGACGGCATGGAAGCCGCCATCGACGCCGCGGAGCAGAAGAAGGCGGCGCTCGAAGCGCAGCTCGCCGACCCGGCGGTGTTCGCGAAGGCCAGCGAGGTGGCGCGCATCAGCGGCGAGCTCCAGAAGGCGGCGGCTGTCGTCGAGCGGCTCTACGGGCGCTGGCAGGAGCTGCAGAGCCTGGTGGGCGCGTAAGAAATCACCGGCGCAGGCGGTGCGCTGGCCGGTGCGTTTCCGCGGAGGTCGCGATCAGTCTTTGAGGAAGAAGTAGGTCGCGAGGCCGGTGAGCGCGGCGCTCAACACGCCCGCGCCGATGGACACGGGCACCCCGACGTTGGCCTGACTGGCGAGCTGCTGCGCCTGGGCTTGCGACAACGTGGTGCCGGTGGTGCCGTCGGGCAGCGTCACCAGCGACGCGTCGAACTTCTTCTTCGCCTCGCCGGCCATGACGCCGACCCCGACCGCCGCGCCCGCCGCGACGACCGCGCCACCCGCGAAGACCCAGCCCGCGACCTTCGGCGGCTTGCCGGGCTCGGTGGTGACGATGGTGGGCGTCTCGTCGGTCTTCGCCTCGGGCACGAGGTCGACCTTCCGCGGCGTGTCGTCGGCGACGACGGCAGGCGGAGGAGGCGGCGGCGTCTCCTGCGCGACCACCGGCTTGTCAGACTTCTTGAGCTCGAGGCCGGCCTTCACGTCGCGCACGAAGACGACGATGGGCACCGAGAGCGCGTCGCTCCAGTCGTCGAGCGAGGAGGACACGTCGAGCGTCGCCAGCGACTTCGGGCTGTCAGCCGCCACGGCTTCGAGGTGAATCGCCAGCGTCTTGCCGATCTTCCCCACGTCGACGCTCACCACCACCGCGTGCGCGCCGATGAGCACCGCGAGCTTGTCGACGCACGCGCGGTTGCCCTGGCAGCTGCGCGGGTCGGAGAAGCCGACCGACTTGAGCTCCTTCGTCGTCGCGGCGTCATCGAGCAGGCCTTCGACCTTCTCGCGCTTGAGGTAGTCGACGACGCGGTTGGCGATCTTCGGCGCGACCTTGTCAGCCCCGGGGCGCTTCGAGGTCATCACGACGGCGACGGGCGCGCGGCGAGACTCGGAACTCTGCGACACCACCAGCTGGAGAATCAGGAGCGGAAGCACCCGCCGAGCCTACCTCACTTGAGCTGGCTCTCGATGTCTCCGAGGAACTGCCACGCCTCTTTGCGGTCGGCGTCGGTGCTCGCCGCGCGGATCTGCTTCTTCGCCTGCTCGAGGAACTGGCGCAGCACGTTGTCTTTCTGGCCGCTCGCCGCTTCCTTCGAGGCGACGGCGACCTCCAGCTTGCGGAGGCGCGCGATGAGCTTCTCCTGCGTCAGCGACGACGAGGGCTTCTTGGGCTCGGGCTTGACGGTCTTCACCGGCTCCGGCTCGGGTTTGGGCTCGACCTTCACCGGCTCGGGCGGCGTCTCCACCTTCACCGGTTCCGGCTTCGGCTCGACCTTCACCGGCTCGGGCGGCGTCTCCACCTTCACCGGCTCCGGCTTCGGTTCCACCTTCACCGGCTCGGGCTTCGGCGGCGGCTCGACCTTCGCGACCTCGGGCGGCTTGGTCGTGTCTTTGCTCGGCGCGAAGAGCAACGCGGCGACCGCCAGCACCAGCACCGTCATCGCCACGCCGAGGATCAACGGCAGCTTCGACTTCGCCTCGCGCGGCACCGCGGCGCGCTCCGGGTCGGTCGCGATGTCGTGCTGCGGCGCGGTCTGCGGCTCGGGCTTCTGGGAGGCGCGCGTGTCGGCGAGCTGCTCGACCTTGTTGCCCGTCGCGCTGTTGGCGGTCAGCGGCGCCATGCGCGTCTCCGACGCCGGCGAGCGCGCGACGCGGGTGCGCTGGCTGATGGGCGCCGGGGTCTTGAGCGGCGCGAGGCGGCCGGAGCCGCGGCCCGAGTTGGAGATGGGCGCGGGCGTCAACCCGGTCGGCGGGAAGGTCGCGCGCAGCACCGCGAGCGAGTCGCGCAGCTCGCCGGCGCTGGGCGGACGGTTCTCGGGCTGCTTCTCGAGCATCCAGAGGATGAGCTCGTCGAGCTCCGGGGGGATGTCGGCGCGCAGCGACGAGGGCACCGGCGGGGTGTCTTCGACGTGCGCCCACATCGTCTGCAGCGAGTTGTCAGACTTGAAGAGGCGCTCGCCGGTCACCATCTCGAAGAGCACACAGCCCATCGCGTAGAGGTCGGTCTGCGGGCTGATGGGCCGGCCGCGCGCCTGCTCCGGCGAGATGTAGTCGGGCGTGCCGAGGATGACCGACGCGCGCGTCTGCGGCGTGGCCTCGCCCTGCAGCACGCCCAGCTTGGCGATGCCGAAGTCGAGCACCTTCACGTAGGGGCGGCCGCGGCCGGTGTTCACCAGGAAGATGTTCGACGGCTTGATGTCGCGGTGCACGATGCCCGCGGAGTGCGCGGCGTCGAGCGCGTCGAGCATCTCCTCGACCCAGCCCAGCGCCTCGCCCAGCGGCAGCGGCGCGCGCTGCTTGATGATGGCGTCGAAGGGCTGGCCCTCGAGGTACTCCATGACGAAGTAGTGCGACCCGTCTTCGAGCTGCCCGAAGCTGAAGATGTCGACGATGCCGCGGTGGCGGATCTCGTTCACCGCGCGCGCCTCGGCGAGGAAGCGCTCCACCAGCTCGGTCTCGTGCGAGAGCTGCGGCAGCAGCACCTTCACCGCGACGCGCTTGCCGATGAGCGGCTGGCGGCCTTCGTACACTGCTCCCATGCCGCCGAGCCCGACGCGCTTGACGATCTCGTACTCGCCGATTTTGCGACCGGAGAGGTCGGGGATGTTGGGAGTGGACACCGTGCATCACCATACCCCGGCGCTCGGCAAGCCGCCTCATCTCAACCACTCGGGAAATGCTACAGGCGCCCCCATGACGCCTGTCGTTTCTCCCCTCGATGGTTCGCTGTTCGGCCCCGGCCAGCCGTGCTTCGGGTGCGCGCCTGATCACCCCGCCGGCCTCCACCTCTCGTTCACCGTCGACGGCGACGACGTGGTGACGAAGATGACGCCGCAGAAGCACCACCAGGGGCCACTCGGGTTGATGCACGGAGGTCTGGTCTCCACGCTGGCCGATGAAGCGGCGGCGTGGGCGATCCTCGCGACCACCGGCAAGTTCGGCTTCACCACGCACTTCGACGCGCGGCTCAGCAAGGGCGTGCGCATCAACGTCGAGACCGAGGCGCGCGCGCGCGTCACGAAGCTGACCAGCCGCGTGGTCTACGTGACCGTGGAGATCCGCCAGGAAGGCGAGCTGTGCTTCACCGGGAACTTCACCTTCGTGATGCTGGCGCGCGAGGCCGCGGAGAAGTTGATGGGCGGCCCGTTGCCCGAGGCGTGGGCGCGCTACTGCCGTTGATCAGGGGGTAGCCATTCAGCCGTGAGATTGAGCGGCTTGTCCCCAAGCGAGACCTCCACCGGGCTCAGCGACCAGGAAAACCCTGCCTCCACGCGCCAGACCGGAAACGGCGCCCTACCAATCACATCTGGTGTGACTGAGAACGAGCCGTCGGCGCGCGTCCCGACGCGCGACATCGCAATCCTTGGCTTCGGAAAGGCGAAGGGGTCGGTGGGGTCTACGTCGACCGGGAAAATGCTCAGCGTCACGTACTCGAGCGGCGCTCCAGCAGCGTCGCGCACCACCCCGGTGATCGGAGGCGCCGCGCCGAGCGTGGCCATGACCTCGAAGTCTCTCGAAGGTGCACGCCCTGAGTGGGCCGCGTACTGCAGCCGTCGATTGCGCAGGGCCGCGCCGCGCAGCTCGTATCTCCCCGATGGAATGAACACGCTGCACTTCGCGGCGCAGAGGCCCGTGGAGACGCCGAGCCGGTGCCAGACAGACACCATGCCGGACCCCACCGACTCCGGTTGCAGCTCGACCGACATGCGATGGAGCCGCGCCGCGCGAAGTCTCACGGTGCCCGGCAGGGCAAGGTATTGAACCGTTGAACGGTAGTCTTCGTTCGCCACCCAGACCGCCGCCTCCTGGCCCAGCAGTGGCATCGAGAAACAACCGTCGCTCCTCGTGGGTACAGACTCATCAAGGCTGGAGTGAGCGACGCGCACATGCACCGCGGTACGCACCGGGTGGTTCTCCTCGTCGACCACGCAGCCTCGGAGATCCTCAGACGCCGCGAGCGTGAGCGTGAAGACGCCAGCGTCAGGCGCAATCACGACTCTGTCGGGCGTGACCCGCGTGGGGAAGGACGCTCCAACCCTCCACTCGCCGGCCGTGAGCGGCACCGTCACGACGCCCCTCACATCGCTCGCGCCGCCTACCAGCTCGCGGCCGCGGCCGAGCGTGATGCGGTCGCCGACGCTCGTGCCACCGTCGCGGAGCAGCGTGAACTGCACGTCAAAAACGGGCTCAAACGAAGCACCTCGCAAATTCAGGGGCATGTCGAACGACGAGCAGTCGACCCGTTCGAACCGACGAGGCGCGAGCTCAGGCCCCATGAAGGGAAGCGCGACGACGTCTGCCGGTTTCGGTTCAACTCCTGGCAACAGCCACACCGCGCCCCCGAGAAGCAGCAGCACAACGCCCACGCCCCACCGCATCGATTGCACGGGGGGTGAACATGCGGGTCGTATGTCCAGTTCCGAAAATCGACCCCGCGGACGCAGCGTGTAGGCTCCTGCGCCCGTGCGATTCCTCTGCCTCGCGGTCGCGTTGCTGGCCGCACCTGCGTTCGCTGACAACACCGCCGACGAAGCCGACGTGGCCTTCTCGCTGGGCAACCGCGCCTTCGCCAAGCGCGACTACGACGGCGCGCTCGCTTCGTACTTCCTCTCGTACCGGCTGGTGCCCAACCACAACGTGCTCTTCAACATCGCGCGTTGCTACGAGGCGCAGGGCAAGCTCGACGAGGCCTACCGGTATTGGAACGACCTCGCGCTCTCCGGGCTGAAGGACGCCGACGCGCGTGAGGTGAACGCCTCGCTCAAGCGCCTCGCGCCGAAGGTCGCGCTGGTCACCGTCAGCTCCACGCCCGCGGGCGCCGACGTGTACCTCGACCGCAAAGACCTCGGCAGCCGCGGCAAGACGCCGTTGACGCTCGCGGTGACGCCCGGCGCGCACACGCTGCTGCTCGAGCTCGAGGGCCACCGGGGCGCGCAGGTGCAGCTGTCGACCGCGCGCGGCCGCGAGACGAAGCGCGAGGTGCCGCTGCAGCGCGTGCTGGGGCGCGTGGAGCTCTCCGGCACGCCCGAGGGCGCGCTGGTGCGTGACACCGTCGACGGCGCGCCCATCGGCAAGCTGCCGGTCGCGCTCGACCTGCCGCCCGGGCGCCACATCTTCTTCGTGTCGGCCGACAACTTCGTCAGCCAACAGGTGCTGGTCGACGTGAAGGGCGACCTCACCTCGCAGGCGAAGGTGACGCTGGTCGAGAAGGCCAGGGCCACCGGCACGCTGGTGGTGACCAGCAACCGTGACCAGTCGCTGGTGCGCGTGAATGGCCGCGACTCCGGCTTCACGCCGACGGTGCTGACGCTGCCGGTGGGCGAGTACGACGTGGAGGTCACCACCGACGAGGTGACGCCGCTGCAGCAGCACGTCATCGTCACCGAGGGCAACGAGACGCGCGTCGCCGCCGAGCTGCGCTACGCGCCTCCACGCGTCACCGCCGCGTCGAAGTCGCAGCTCACCGTCGACGAAGCGCCCGCGTCGGTCACCGTCGTCACGCGAGAAGAGCTGCGCGCCTTCGGCTACCAGACGCTGCCCGAGGCGCTGCAGGCGGTGCGCGGCCTCTTCTTCACCGACGACCGCATCTACACGTACATCGGCGTGCGCGGCTTCCAGCCGCCGGGCGACCTCAACACCCGCATCTTGATTCTGTGGGACGGCCACCCCATCAACGACGTGTGGGCCGGCCAGGGCTACTCCGCGCGCGACCTGGAGCCCGACCTCTCGGCCATCGAGCGCATCGAGGTGGTGCGCGGCCCGGCGTCGCTGCTCTTCGGCACCGGCGCGTTCTTCGGCGTCATCAACGTGGTGCCGCGCGCGCGCATCGGCGGAGACCACCACGTCGAGGCGGTGGTGGGCGGCGGCGGGCAGAACTCGGTGAAGGCGCGCGCCTTCGGCAGCCTCGGCAGCGAGGGCAAGTCGCTGGGCATCACCGGCGGCGCGTACTTCGGCCAGGGCGCGGCGGTGACCGACCTGGGCAACGGCAACGTGGTGCAGGGCCTCGACGGCGAACGCTCGCTGAGCGTCTCCACGCGCGGCGAGTTCGCGGGCTTCACCCTGGTGGCCAAGCTGACGCAGCGGCGGAAGAACATCCCCACGCAGCCGCTGGGCAGCGACTTCGGCTTGCCGGGCACCGAGTACACCGACGCGCGCGGCTTCGCGGAGCTGCGCTACGAGAAGGCGTGGAGCCGCGTCACCTTGAACGCGCGCGCCAGCTACGACGCGAGCCGGTACCGCGGCTGGTACGCGCAGTCGAACGGCATGGGCGGCAATGCGGCGAGCCTCACCGACACCGGCGGCGCCGACTGGTACGCGGGCGAAGCGCGCCTCGGCGTGAAGCTCTTCGACGGCAACCTGCTGACGGGCAGCGTGGAGACGCAGGGCCAGTTCGTGCGTCAGCGCCCGGTGGGCTTCGGCCGCGATGACACGCACACGCGCTTCCTCCTCTCGGGCACGCTGATGGATGAATGGCGGCTGTGGGGCTCGCGGCTGTTCATTCAGGCCGGCCTCCGCGTCGACAAGTACTTCGACTTGAAAGACGTCGCCTTCTCGCCGCGCGGCGCGCTGGTGGCGCGCTTCTACGAGGCGGGCCTCACCAAGCTGGTGGTGGGCCGCGCCTTCCGCGCGCCCAACGTCTACGAGACGACCTTCGGCGACAACCTCGCCACCCAGCGCCCGGCCGACGTGCCGCCGCGCCCGGAGCTCATCACCACCTTCGAGCTGGAGCACTCGCACGACTTCACGCCGGAGCTGCGCGCCACCATCGCCGGCTACGTGAACCTCATCGACCAGCTGGTGGTGCTCGAAGAAGAGAGCCAGCCGGTGCCCTTGTGCGGCGGCGGCAGCGTGCAGTGCGTCGTCTTCTCCAACACGGCCAGCCGCATGTTCGCGGTGGGCGGCGAGGCGCAGCTCCGGTGGCGCCCGGGCCGCTTCACGATGTTGGACGCCACGTATTCGTTCGTGTGGCTGGGCGGCGCCGACATCACCGGCGGCGCGTACCCGGCGCACCTCGCGTCGGTGCGCGGCATGGTGCCCATCAAGGACGGGCTCCTGCGGCTCTCGGCGCAGGGCGTCTTCCAGTCGGCGCGGCGCGCACAAGACGGCACGATGACCGGCGAGGCCTTCCTCATCAACGTGGGCTTCTCGGGCGAGTACGCGTTCTTGCGCTACTTCGCGGGCGTGCAGAACCTGTTGGACCAGCGCCCCGTGGTGCCGGTGCTCAGCGAGATCGCCTTCAGCAAGGTGCCGCAGTACGGGCGCACCTTCTACGTGGAGCTCGCCGCCAGCTTCTGAAGCTCACACCGGCTGCAGCATCGGCAGCTTGAGGGTGAAGGTGGTGCCCTTCCCCAGCTCGCTCTTCACGCTGATGGCGCCGCCGTGGTTCTCCACGATGCCCTGCACGATGGATAGGCCCAGCCCGGTGCCCTTGCCGTCGGGCTTGGTGGTGAAGAACGGCTCGAAGATGCGCGCCTGCGTCTCGGCCGACATGCCCTGCCCGGTGTCGGCGATGGAGACGAAGGCGAAGTCGTGCTCGTGCCAGCTCGACACGGTGACGCTGCCGCCCGCCGGCGTGGCGTGGCACGCGTTGGTGATGAGGTTGACGAACACCTGCACCAGGTTCTGTCGCAGCGCGTGGAACGGCGGCACCGGCTGCAGCGCGCGGTTCAACGTGAGGCCGTGCTTGCTGAGCACGTGGTCGCAGAAGCCGATGGCCTTCTCGAGCACCGCGTTGAGCTCGATGGCCTCCGGCTTGTCGTGCGCGGGCCGCGCGTAGCTGACGAGGTCGCGGGTGAAGCGCAGCACGCGCTCGGAGTTGTCGACGATGCGCTTGTACTTGTCGACGTCGGCCGGGTCGGCCGCGGGGTTGTGCTGCGCGCGGCGCCAGAGCGCGTCGGCGTAGGTCGAGACCGCGGTCATCGGGTTGTTGATTTCATGCACCACCGACGCCGCGAGCTGCCCCAGCGACGCCAGCTTCTCGGCCTGAATCACCCGGCGCTCGAGCTCGCGGGTGCGCGTCAGGTCGGCGCCGATGGCCATCGCGCCCTCCACCTCGCCGGTCTGGCTCAACACCGCCGAGGTGCTGAAGGTCACGCGGCGCTCGGTGTTGTTGCGGCCGAGCAGCACGGCCTCCACGCCGTTCACCGGCTGACCCTTCATGGTGCTGGCCAGCACGCGGAGCAGCTTGAGCCGCTCGCTCTCGGGCATCAGCTGGTCGATGCCGCGCCCCAGCACCTCGGCCTTGTTGCGCCCGGTGAGCTGCACCAGCGCGTTGTTGAAGACGACGATCTTCCCGTCGGCGTTCACCACGAGGATGAGCGCGTTCGCGGTCTCGAGCAGCTCCTCGAGGTACTTGCGCATGAAGGTCAGCTCGTCGATGAGCTTCGCGTTGCGCACCGCCACCGCCACCTGGTTGGCGAGCTGAATCAAGATGCGCTCGTCGCTCAGCACGTCGGCCGAGAGCCCTTCGGGGTACTCGATGTTGATGGCGCCGAAGAGCTGCCCCGAGGCCACCAGCGGCGCGGAGATGGCGCGCACCGAGCCGTCGAACAACATCGGCAGCTCACCGTTGGTGATGATGACCTTGTCGGCGGGCAGCGTGCGGGTCTCGAGGTGCGTCTTGCCCACCATCGAGCGCCGGAGGTGGAACACGTTGCGCGGCCCGTCCTTCAGCCGCCCTTCGGCGTAGAGCGAGGTGAGGTTGCAGGTGCGCGGGTCGACGATGCGCACGCAGAACACCCGGCCGGTGAAGAGCCCCTTCACGCCGCGCGCCACGGTCGCCACCAGCTCCTCTTCGCTGGTCGCGCCGGCCACGTCGCGGCCGATCTCGAGCAGCGCGGTCTCCACGCGGGCCTGCTCCAGCAGCGCGCGCCCGGCGGCGGCCAGCGAGTCGAGCACCGGCGAGAACTGCTTGGTCACCACCGCCACCGTCTGGCCCCGGCGCGAGACCGAGAGCGTCACCCGCTGGCCGGTCTTGCACGACACGTCGAGCTCCACGCCGCGCCCATCGGGCGGCAGCTGGAGGGCCTGCGTGTCCATGAACTCGTGAAGCGTGTGGCCCTTCACCTCGTGCGCGCCGCACAGCACCTCGAAGGCGGCGTTGCAGGTGACGACGCGCAGCGCGAGGTCGCACAGCGCGGCCGGCGCGTCGACCATGTCGAAGAAGGCCTGGAAGGCGTCGCCCGCGGGGCCGGTCACCTCGAAGGGGCGCACGTTCGACGATTTATTCGTCATGCGAGGCCGCCTTCTCGAGGTCGACGATCTTCTTGTTCCCCACGTAGTCGGTCGTCTCGTACTTGGTGATGCGACCAATCTTCTTCACGATCTCGGCCATGCGCTCCGCTTCACGATGAATGATGTCGACCGGTCGCCAGGTGGGTTCTGTCTCGGCGATCTTCCGCTTCAGCAGCTCGGCGTAACCCATCACCGAGGTCAGGGGCTGGTTCAGCTCGTGCGCCGCGGTGCCCGCCAGCGCGACGATGACCGCGTTCTTCTCGCTCTCGATGAGGCGCGCCTCGGCGTCGGTCAGCTTGCGCTCCAGCGAGAGCCGGTCGCGCAGGTCGGTGAAGATGCCCACCGTCGCCGTCTCGCGGCTGCCCTCGTAGATGATGGAGGCCGAGAGGTTCACGGGGATGCGCTCGCCCGTGCGCGAGATGATCTCCGCGCGGCTGGAGTTGAGGCGCCCCGGCCCGCCGAAGTCGTTGCTGCGCAGCCGCGTCATCAGCTCGCGCGCCATGCCGTCGGGGTACAGCTTGGTCACGTGCAGCTTGCCGATGGCGTCTTCGCGCCGGTAGCCGCAGATGCTCTCCGCCGCCTTGTTGAAGAGGATGACGTTGCCCTTCAGGTCGGCGGCGATGATGGCGTCGACCGACGAATCGATGAGCCGCTCCAGGAAGTCGGTCGTCTGCCGCAGCTCGTCGGCCATCTGCCGCTGCAGCGTGACGTCGCGCATCGTCAGAATCGCCACGCCCTCGCCCGCGTCACCCTTGAGCGCGCCGGCCGACACCGACAGCGTCAGCTTGCGCCCGTTGCCGGTGCGCGCGTGGAGATCGATGTCGTTGCGCGTCTGCCCGCGAGACACCGCGAACAGCACGTCGAGCAGCAGCGCCTCGTCGCTGGGGTTGGTGAGCGCGTTGATGTGCTTGCCCATCACCTCATGGGGGCTCACGTCGAGCAGCGCGCGGCCCGCGGGGTTGAGCGACAACACGCACGCCTTCGAGTCGAGAATGGCGACGCCGTCCGACAGGTGGTCGAAGTACGAGGCGTAGCGCTTCATCTCCACCACCGCTTCTTCGGCGGCGATGCGCGCGCTCTTCTCCTTCTCGCGCTGGCCGCGAATGCGCTCCAGCTGCCGCACGTTGCGGAAGGCGACCGCCGTCGCCGACGCCGCCATGGTGAGGAACTCCAGCTCGCGCGGGGTGAAGGCGCCGCCCGTCGAGCGGCGCAGCAGCAAGATGCCCTGCACCTGCCCGCGCACCATCAACGGCAACGCCGCCAGGGTACGCAGACCGCGCGCCGCCACGCTGGCCTTCACGTCTTCGAGCAGCGGGTGCGAGGGCGCGTCGTCGACGATGACCGCCTTGCCCGTGCGCAGCACCTCGCGCACCTCCGGGTAGCGCGCGAGGTCGATGCGGAGGTTCTTCACCGCCGGGTCATCGCTCGCCGCGATGATGGTGCCTTCGCCCTTCTCGCCGTCGATGACCACCAGCGCCACGCGGTCGATTTGAACTTCGGCGGCCAGCCGGCGCGTCACGTCGTGGAACAGCTCGTCGACGTCGTTGGCCTCGGCGTAGCGCGCGGTGAGCTCCAGCAGCACCTGCAGGTCGCGCTGGCGCAGCTGCGCCTCCTTCAACGTCGCCAACCGCGCGCGCAGGTGGAGCAGCCGCGGCACCAGCTCCGTCTCCACCGCGCCCGGCGCGACCACCTCCAGCACCAGCGCGTCCAACGTGGGGAGCGGCGGGCCGATGCCGAGGAGCGCCACCCGCGGCGCCACCGTCTGCAGCGTCGCGCGCGCGGCCTCGGCGCCCGGGGCGAGGAGGTCGACGATGGCGATGTCGAGCTCCGGGCTCGGCGCGACCAACCGCACACCGGCGGCGCCCAGCAGCGCTTCGACCTGCGCCTTGACCGGGCTGTCATCGGGGAGGAACGCAACCGGCCGGAGGGCCCGTGGGACCCCGTGCGCCGGCGAGACTGACGAAGGCTCTGACACCGTGCGCGAGTGTATACCCTGCCGCGCATGAACAAGAGCCCTACGAGAGGTGACACCCCGCAAGCCCTGGTCGACGCCCGCATCGCCGAGCTGACCGACTGGCGCGGCCCGATGCTGGCGAAGCTCCGCGCGGTCATCACGGCGGTGCCCGGCGTCGAGGAGACGTGGAAGTGGAACACCCCCGTCTGGGAGTGCGCCGGCATCGTCTGCACCGGCGAGAGCTACAAGAAGGCCGTGAAGCTGACCTTTGCGAAGGGCGCGTCGCTCAAAGACCCCGCGAAGCTGTTCAACTCCAGCTTGGAGGGGAACACCCGCCGCGCCATCGACTTCCACGAGGGCGACCCCGTGAATGTGAAGGCGCTGACCGCGCTGGTGAAGGCCGCGGTCGCGCTCAACAAGGCGAAGGCCCGCTGACTATTCGAAGCGCAGCGCGACGATGGGGTCGAGCCGGCTCGCCTTGAGCGCCGGGTACATGCCGAAGCCGACCCCCACCAGCGCGCTGAAGACCGGCGCGATGATCAACACGTCGACGCGGATCAGCGACGGCCAGTGCATGTACGCCGAGAGGCCCAGCGCGGTGCCCACGCCTGCCGCCATGCCGATGAGGCCGCCCAGCAGCGAGAGCGTCAGCGCCTCCACCAGGAACTGCGAGAGCACCTGCCCGGGCGTCGCGCCGATCGCCATGCGGATGCCGATCTCCCGCGTCCGCTCCGTCACGCTGACCAGCATGATGTTCATGATGCCGATGCCGCCCACCACGAGTGAGACGGCGGCCACCGCGGCCAGCAACAGCGCGAAGGTGTCGGCGTTCTCCTGCTGCGCGTTGGCGACGTCGGCGAGGTTGCGCACGCTGAAGTCGTCGTCGGCCCCGGGGCGGATGCGGTGCCGGTCGCGCAGCAATGCGGTGACCTGTGAAATCGCCGCCTCCACGTTCACCGCCTTGATGAGGATGACGCCCGGCAAGGTGCGCCCCAGCGCGGGCGCGAGCCGCTGCAGATACGTCGTCAACGGCACCAGCGCGGTGTCGTCGTTGTCCTGCCCGTTGCCGCTCTGGCCCTTCTTCGACAACACGCCGACCACCTGAAACGGCACGCCCTTGATGCGCACCAGCTGACCCAGCGAATCCTGCGGGGAGCCGAAGAGCTTCTCGGCCACGGTGGCGCCCAGCACCACCACCTTGGTCGCCGACTCCACGTCGCTGTCCGACAAGCCCACGCCGTACTCCACCGGCCACTCGCGGATGCGGTGGAACGCCGCCGAGGTGCCGTGCACCTGGGTCGCCCAGTTCTGCTCCTCGCTCTGCAGCTGCGCGCCCGTGCGCAGGTCGGCCGCGGCGGCGTCGACCTGCGAGAGCTCCGTGCCGATGGCGCGCAGGTCATCGCGCGTCAACGTGGGCTGCGTGCCGAAGCCGCCGCGCACCCCGCCCGCGCTGCTCGACCCCGACATCACGATGAGGATGTTGGCGCCCATCGACGCGGTGGACTGCTCCACGCGGCTGCGCGCGCCCTCACCGATGGACACCATGGTGATGACCGCGCCCACGCCGATGATGATGCCCAGCGCGGTGAGAAAGCTGCGGAACAGGTTTTTTTGCAGCGCCTTGAGCGCGAGCCGGAGCGTCTGCAGCCAGTTCATGCGCCCTCCTTCGGGGTCTGCGTCTTGTCGCTGACAAGTTTCCCGTCCCGCATCACCAGCACCCGGCGCGCCCACGCGGCGACGTCGGCCTCGTGGGTCACCATCACCACCGTGATGCCCTCGTGCGAGAGCCCGGAGAGGATGCGCATCACCTCCACGGTGGTCTTCGAGTCGAGCGCGCCCGTCGGCTCGTCGGCGAGCAGCAACGGCGGTTTGTTCACCAGCGCGCGCGCGATGGCGACGCGCTGCTGCTGCCCGCCGGAGAGCTGGTTGGGCACGTGGTCCAACCGGTCTCCCAGGCCGACCCGCTCGAGCGACTCCCGAGCGCGGCGGTGGCGCTCGGCCGACGACGTCACGCCCGCGTACAGCAGCGGCAGCTCCACGTTCTCGAGCGCGGTGGTGCGCGAGAGCAGGTTGAAGCTCTGGAAGACGAAGCCCAGCTTCCCGTTGCGGATGTGCGCGAGTTCGGCGCGCGTCTTCGTCGAGACCTCTTCGCCGTCGAGCCGGTAGGCGCCGGAGCTCGGCCGGTCGAGGCAGCCGATGATGTTCATCATCGTGCTCTTGCCGGAGCCCGAGGAGCCCATGATGGCGACGAACTCACCGCGCTCCACGCGCAGCGACACGCCATCGAGCGCCCGCACCTCGTTGTCGCCGAGGCTGTAGATGCGGTGCACGTCGTCGAGTTCGATGAGCGCCATGGCCGCCCCTCAGAACATGCGGCCCACGCCGGGAGGGCGCCCGCCGCCCTGCCCGCCGCTCGCGCCCGCCTTGTCGGTGATGACCACGTCGTTGACCTCCAGCCCGCTCACCACCTCGGTGCTGCTGCCGTCGGTGATGCCGGTCGTCACCGCGACGCGCGTGGGCTTGTTGTCGCGCAGCACCGTCACCAGGCGCGTGCCGGGCGCGGGCGGGGCGACGCCGTCCATCTTCCCCGCGGCCTCGAGGCGGAAGCGCAGCGCCGCGTTGGGGAGCTTGAGCACGTCGCGGGCCTCGGCGGTGACGAAGGTGACGTTGGCCGTCATACCCGGGCGCAACAGCAGCTCCGGGTTGTCGACGTCGATGACCGCGTCGTAGGTGACGACGTTCGACACCACCGTCGCCGCGTAGCGGATCTGCCGCACCTTCCCCACGAAGCGCTTGTTGGGGAACGCGTCGACCGTGAAGGTGGCCTCGTTGCCCTCCTTGAGCTTGCCGACGTCGGCCTCGGCGACGCTGGTGTCGACCTGCATGCGCGTGAGGTCTTGCGCGATGGTGAAGAGCACCGGCGCCTGCATCGAGGCCTGCACCGTCTGGCCCACGTCGACCGCGCGGCTGATGACCGTGCCGTCGATGGGCGAGGTGATGGTGGTGTAGTCGAGGTTCAGCCGGGCCTGCTTCAGCGCCGCGCGCGCCTGCGCCAGCGACGCGTTCGCCGCCGACACGCCCGCCACCGCCACCTCGTACGCCGATTGCGCGGTGTCGAGGTCGGCCTGCGAGATGAACTCCTTCTTCGCCAGCTCCTTCGTGCGGTTCAGCTCGCGTTCGGCCTGCGTCGCGGTGGCCTTCGCCTTCTCGACGTTGGCCGACGCCACGCGCTCGTTCGCGGAGCTCTGCTCGATGGTGGCGAGGATGAGCTGCGGGTCGAGCTTCGCCAGCACCTGGCCCTTCTTCACCAGCGAGTTGAAGTCGGCGTCGAGCTCGAGGATGCGCCCCGACACCTGCGTGCCGACCTGCACCGTCACCAGCGCGGAGAGCGTGCCGCTGGCGGTGACGCGGGCCACGATGTCGCCGCGGGTCACCTGGCTGGTCACGTACTCCGACTTCGCCTGCTTCCCCGAGCAGCCCGCCAACACCAGCAGTCCGATGAACAACCCGCGCGTCATGAAACGCCTCCAGAGCTCCGCTTCAACACCCTTGCCGTCTCGAAGTGAAACGCCATGTCTTCAAGACGTGGCAGCGCGGCGCCGTGTGAGGAGCGACACCCTTCTTCACAAAGCCCGACGCCCCGCCTCGACAGTCGAGAGCGGGGCGCCGTGAGAGGCTTCTGGCTGTGCTTCTTCAGTGACGGCCGTGACCACCGCCGCCGTGCCCCACCGGGTTCGCGCCGTGCCCGCCGCCAAAGTTCCCGCCGCCGCGGCCGCCGTAGTGACCGCCGGGGGAGCGGCCGTAGTTCCCGCCGTAATTCCCGCCGTACGCGCCGTGGGAGTACCCGTAGTTCCCACCGCGGTGACCGTACCCGTAGCCGTAACCGTAGCCATACGCCGGGTACGGGTTCACGACCACGCGCACCGGAGGCACACGCACGCGCGGCATGGGCACCCACACCCAGCGCTGCACCGTGGTGTAGTACCCGGGCGTCGACACCATCTGGTAGCCGCCGGCGGTGCACCCGGCGCCGTTGTTGTCGTAGCCGTACGGGTACCCGTCAGAGCACACGCCGTTGACCCACTGCTGCTGCGTACCGCCGGGCACCCACTCCTGCACGTTCTGCAGCTGGTAGCTGCCCATGCTGTAGCTGTAGCCCTGCGGCGGCAGCTGCGGACGAACGGTGAAGTACGGCTGCGCGCCCGCGACCCCGGCGCCCAACACCACCGCCAGACTGAGTCCAAGGAGTGTGGTTTTCATGCGGGCTCTGACATTCGGCACTCGGAAAAAATTCAACCGCGGGTAGGTTCCGCACCCTCATGGGTTACCGACGAGATGACGTCAAAGCGCCGAAGGTCTCCGGGCTCGCGCTGAAGGCCTTCGTGAGCGCGCTCGAGAGCCGCGCCGGCCCGATGCTGCTCGACAAGCTCGTGAAGGACAGCGGCATCGACGCGTGGCGCACCGCCTCGCCCGGAGACGCCCCGCCGCTGCAGTTGCCGCTGCCGCACCCGGCCGCGCCGGCGAACATCCCCTCCGCGGTGGAGCAGGCCGCCAGCGCGCTGTCGCCGCCTTCGTCTCGCGAGACGGTGAGCGCCTTCGTGAAGGCCTACCGCGACGGCGCCGACCCGGTGGCGGTGGTGCGCCGCGTGCACGAGAACATCGAGCGCCTCGACGGGCGCGACGAGCGGCTGGGCCTCTTCATCTCGCGCAAGCCCGACGAGGTGGTGGCCACGGCCGAGGCCTCGTCGAAGCGGCACCGCGAAGGCAAGCCGCTGAGCGTGTTGGACGGCGTGCCGGTGGTGCTCAAAGACGAGGTCGACCTCGCCGGCTTCGTCACCACGCTGGGCACGCGCTTCCGCCACGACGTCGCGAAGAGCGACTCCACGGTGGCCGCGCGCTTGAAGGCCGCGGGCGCCATCATCATCGGCAAGGCCAACATGAATGAGATCGGCATCAACCCGATCGGCCTCAACCCGTGGCACGGCGCCGCGCGCAACCCGTGGAACCGGCACCACATCACCGGCGGCAGCTCGTCGGCGTCGGGCGCGGTGGTCGCGGCGGGCCTCTCACCGTTGAGCATCGGCGCCGACGGCGGCGGGAGCATCCGCATCCCCGCGGCGCTGTGCGGCATCGTCGGGTTGAAGGCGACCTGGGGGCGCATCCCCGAGACGGGCGTGCCGCCGCTCTGCTGGAACGTGGGCCACGTCGGGCCGATGGGCCTCACCGTCGACGACGTCGCTGCGATGTACGCGGTGCTCGCGGGCGCTGACGACCACGACGTCATCTCGAAGCTGCAGCCCGCGCCGCACCTCGATGGGTTGGGAGATGGAGCGCTCCATGGCGTGCGCCTCGGCGTGTGCCGCGCGTGGTTCGAAGACGCCGACGCCGACGTGGTGGCGAAGTCGAAGGCGGCGCTCGACTCGCTCACGCGCGCGGGCGCGACGGTGGTGGAAATCGACGGCCCCGACCTGAACACCGTGCTGTGGACGCACTCGTGCATCATCTTGAGCGAGATGGCGCAGGCGATGCGGGAGCAGCTCGCGCTCGACTCGACGCGCTTCGGGCTCGACTCGCGCACCAACCTCGCCATCGGGCAGCACTTCCGCGGCGTCGACTACGTGCACGCGCTGCGGCACCGGCACGCGATGACGCGCGACTGGCTTGCGCTGATGACCGGCTGCGACGCGGTGGTGACGCCGACCACGGCCATCACCGCGCCCGCCATCCCCGAGAGCGCGCTGCCCGACGGTGAATCGAACCTCCCGGTGGTCGACGCGCTGATGCGCTTCATCCGCGTGGCGAACCTGACGGGTTTCCCCGCGCTGACGGTGCCCGCCGGCTTCGATCGGAACGGTCTGCCCGTGGGCGTGCATCTGATGGGGCGCCCGTATGAAGAGGCTTTCCTGCTGCGGCTCGGCCGCGTGATTGAGCGCGAAGTCGAGGTCCGCATTCCCGCGGAGCACGCGCGTTCGTTGTCTTGAAACTGGAGCGATACAAAACATGGCACGGCTGATCTTGAGGGACCTGTCGACGAACGAAGAATACGAGGTGCCGCCGGAGGGCATCCTCATCGGGCGCGTGGGCGGCGACGCCGACATCCAGGTCGAGGGCGACAACACCATCTCGCGCAAGCAGGCGCGCGTGCTGGTGAGCAACGGCGCGTGGGTGATGGAGACGCTCTACGTTCCCAAGGGCTCGGCGCCGGTGAAGCCGATGAAGCTCTCCGAAGGCTCGACCTTCCCCATCGGCCAGGCCGCGGAGTTCGAGGTCGTCGAGCTGGAGCAACCGGCCGGCGCGCCCGCGAAGAAGCCGAACCCGCCGTCGAACGCGAAGACGCAGGCGTCGACCGGCGGGCCTCCGAAGCGCACGCAGTCGATCGCCGAGCAAGACGGCGGCGAAGCGGGCGGTGAAGAGGAAGCGGCCGGCGGCATCGGCGCGCTCTTCGTCGGCGTGCCCAAGGGCCTCGCGTACTACCTGGTGAACGTGCCGAAGATGCTCTTCAACCCGATGGGCACGGTGCGCACCACCATCGAGGAGCTGCCCAACGAGCCGCTCGGGCGCACCGGGCTCATCGGCTACGCGCTCCCGGCGCTGCTGGCGACGTCGCTGCTCGGTGCGTGGGCCGCGGGCATCGCCGCGCTCATCGGGCCGGCGCACTCGTTTCAGCTGATGTTGTTCCTCCCCATCGTGCCGGCCATCAGCGCGGTCATCGGCGCGGTGGTGACGGGCTTCATCTTCCACCCGGTGCTGTCGTGGATCATCACCAAGCTGAAGGGCGAGTCTGACGCGCGCTCGCGCTCCAACTACTTCCTGCAGACGATGACGCTGAGCATCCTGCTGGCGGTGCCGAACGCGCTAGGCGTGATTCTGGCGTCGCTGCCGGTGCCCTTCATCTCGCTGCTGGGCCCGCTGCTCTCGGTGGCCGCGTCGCTGGTGAGCCTCTACGTCACCATCAAGTGGTTCGAGTTCTTCAAGGTCGTGAAGTGGGTGAAGACGGTGCTGCTGATTCTCGGCGCGCTGTCGGTGCTCGGCGCGGCGGCGGGCCTGGTGACGGGGACGCTCGCGCAGATCCGCGCGCTGGGTGCTCCGAAGGCGCCGACGATGGCCGACGCGCCGGCGGTGGATGACGCCTCCGCCGACGACGGTGACGAGAAGCCCGACGACGAGAAGCCGACGCCGAAGAAGCCGGTGGCGAAGGCCGACGACGCGAAGCCCGCGCCCGAAAAGAACGACCCGCCGCCCGAGAAGCCGGAGCCGGTGGCGAAGAATGACGAGAAGCCGACGAACACGCCTCCGCCGCCGGTGGAGAAGACGCCGGTCGACACCAGCGTGCCCGCGACGGGCGACTACGCGGTCTTCGCGCGGCACCGTGACGCGGTGGAGAAGACGTTCGAGAACAACCCGGTGCTGCTGCAGAAGAACAAGGACCTGCAGCGTCTCTACGGCGAGTACCTCGACGCCGTGTACGAGTTGGACAAGTCGTACGCGAAGGAGATCTCGAAGAACCCGGAGCGTCGCCGCCTCTACGAGCGCCTGAAGGAAGCGGAGCTCTCGCAGAAGACGGGGAAGACCATCGAGACGCTCAGCTCGAAGCTCGGCATTCGCTGAGTCTCGAACCAACCCCCTCTCCCGCCTGCGGGAGAGGGTCGGGGTGAGGGCCGCGCGCCCTTACTTCGCCGAACCGCGGCGGTCGGGCAGGTACCCGTGCTGACGGAGCCACCCGTCGGTCTGGAAGCGGGGCTTGTCCTGCGGGCGCCAGGCGTTCTGCGCGACGACCTCGGCCCAGATGGAGCCGTCGGTGGTCTGACGGCGGTCGGTGTTCTCTTCAGTGCGCTTCGGTTCCATGGGGTGCTCCTTCGCGGGTGAATCAGGCTGCTACAGCCGTGATCCAACCCGTGTTGGGCGCCTCGTCAAAAAACTCACCGGCCAGCTTCATGGAAACGCGCCGACACCGAGCTTTTTGATGAAGCCTGAGAAGGTCGTGCCCAGCTCGATGGCGTCGGCTTCCTCCCCACCGCTGAATGGAATCAACACGTACTCGAGGCGACCGCGCTTCTTGCGAAGCCAGTAGCCCTCGCCGCCCCCGTTGGAGCCCAGGAGCACACCGTCAGGCACGATCGAACGCGCGTCGTACGCGCGATTGAGGCTCGCCAGCCTGGCGGCTGGCCATAACTGTACGTAGTCACCGTCACCGATGAATCCCTCGAAGCCATCGCTCTCGAGCAGCGCCTCCTTGTAGTCATCGGGGCGTTCGAACTTGAGCTGCTTCTCGGCGCGGGCCAATGCCGCGCGAGAAGCAGCCTTCTTGACTCTGCACGGCAGCAACGCTTTCGGAATCATCGCTTGCTCGGCCTCGCAGTCAGTCCCAAGCCACGGTTTCATCAATCGCTGCGCGAAACCAGGCCCACACATCCACGAACTCCGCTTCGTTCTCAACCCCTGAAGTAGCGAAGTCGTGAACGACGAACACTCGCTCGCCGTGCCCGTGCGCCCAACAGGCGACATCATCGTTGTCCTGCCTAAACGCGAACGGAAAGAGCTCTCGCGCCGGGAAGCGCAGCGCAAGCCCATTCGCTTGGCGGAGCGCTTGTCCTGCCTCCATGAGATGCCACGGAACCGGGTGCAGCAAGCCTTGGTCAATCAAGCGACGGTAGGCTCGCGGGTATTCGAGCCATGAGGGCCGAAGCTTCGGGTCGACGAGAAAAACGCCAAGCTCGCTGGCTTCGCGCGCCGTGCGGTTGTACCCGGTCGTCGCCCCGGTGATGTCTTCGTAAGCGCCCCGCTCGACATCGACGCGGGTAATGCCTTGCTCAAGCGAAACGACGATTCGCGCATCCCCGAGTCGCATCCACCAAACGCGCTCCTCCATCTGTTCCAGATGGAGCCAGTCATCGATGACGAGTTCGTCAAAAACCCCACGGTCTTCGAGTTCGACGCGCGTCGCACCGTCTTGCGCCAGTACACGCCACCGTTGCTTTGCTCGTTCAGCGCTCATGCAATGCACCTCGTTGGAGCCGTGACGCTTCGTCCGACGCGTCCTGACGTACGGCTACGGGCGCACGTCGTTGCACGAGAGGCCGTCTGACGGCGCGCAGTTCTGACCGATGAGACACCCGCCCGCGTTCTCGTAGTCGACGCAGTGAATCGCGCGGCAGTCGTCGTCATTCACGCACAGCCGCTGGCTCACGGTGCACCGCCCGCCGCTGCACGAGTCTTGCGCGCAGTCGTTGTCGACGAGGCAGCTGCAGAAGCCCTCCTCGTCACCTTCGGCCACGTCGCACGCCGGCGCGCACGAGCCGGTATCGAAGCCGGGCTGGGTGACGCAGGTGCCTCCGCGCGGGCAGCCGGCGTCGGGGCCGCACGGCACCGCGGGGTTGGCCGGGCACGTCGGGTTGGTGCGCGTGCACGCCCACTGCGTCAGCACCACGATGACGTCCTGACACGCATACCCGCGCGGGCAGCTCTGCCCGGAGCTGCAGTCGGTGCCGCAGTAGTTGTTGCCCGGGTTGCGCGTGTCGATGAGGCAGAAGTTCGGCCCCGTGCCGCACACCGACGTGCCGCCGCCGAACGTGCAGTTGTCGCAGTACGGCCGGTAGTCGGGGTCGTAGTCGGAGAAACACATCGCGTACGTGCCCGCGTCGGGCGCCACGCCGCACGACTCGCCGAACTTGCAGAAGCTCTGGTCGGCGCAGAAGTTCTGGTCGCACACGCCGATGTCACAGCGCGCGAGCTCCTCGGCGGTGGTGCCGCTGCACGCGCACGCGGCGTTGCCACACCGGCAGCTGGTGCCCGGGCAGTCGCCGTTGGTGTGACAGCCGGTGACGCAGGTCGAGGTCGTCAGGTTGCAGACCTGCCCCAGGTTACACTGCAGGTCAGAGGAGCAACGCCCGATGGGGATGCACTGCCCGCTCGCGGTGTCGCAGTAGGTGGTGTTGTCGTTGCAGTCGAGGTTGGTCTGGCAGCCGGCGCGGTCCTGACAGAAGCCGAGGCCGTTGCAGAACTGCGAGCCCGGGCACGCGACGTCGGTGCGGCAGTAACAGACGCCGGTCTGCGCCTCGCAGCGGTACGCCGACGACGGCGAGCCGCAGTCTTTGTCTTCCTGGCAGCCGCTGGAGTTGCCCAGCTTCTGGGTCTTGCAGCCCGTCAGCGCCACGAGCGCCAGCAGCGTCATCCACTTCGGAGAATTCATGGAGAGAACGAGCCGCCGACGGAGATGGTGAAGCTGCTCCACGTGAGCCCGGAGAGCTCGTCGTAGGTCCACTGGTTGTACGCGAAGCGCGGAGAGCGGCTGCTGTAGATGAGGGTGATGAGGCTGTTGCCGGCCTCCTCGCGCAGCAGCTTGTCGACGGCGACCTGCGGCAGCGTGACGTGGTTCTCCGTGCCGGGCAGCACGAGGCTCCACACGGTGACGTTGCCGAACGCGGTCTGCCGCAGAATCTCGACGTTGAAGAGGTCAGGCGTGGGGCCCGGGTTGCTCTGCCAACTGATGGTGCCGGTGAAGGTGCCGTTGGGCTGCACGATGCGCGGCCCGGGGAGCATCGGCCCGATGGTGGCGCCCTGCGTGAGGTCTCCCGGCTGCCGACGGAAGTAGTAGCTCGCCGGGTAGTACGTCATCGGGTCGGTCGACACGTTCATGAAGATGAAGTTGCTGCCGTCGAGCCGCGGGAAGTTGGGGAAGTCGAACGTCGGGCTGGTGCTGGTGATGAGCGACTGCGGCGAGCCCGGTTGGTTGGTGTTGAAGTTGTTGGGGTTGGGCACGTAGCCCTCCGCGCCGAGCTCAAGCCACGCGTACGCGTTGTTGGGGCACGGGCCGGTGCTGCACGTCAGCGGCGAGTCGATGGTGATGGGCACCGTCATGTCGAGCGCGGTGTCGAGCACGATGGTCTGACCGGTCGCGGCGTTGTCGGCCGAGGTGGTGATGCCCCGCTTGATGCCCATCGCCACGGGCGTGAACGAGTTGCCCACCGAGTTCACGATGCCGAGGATGGCGTACGTCGCGCGGAGACCGGCGCCGGTGAAGACGCGGTACGGCCCGCCCTCGGCCGTCACCTTCCACGTCTCCTGCTGATGCGTGGAGCTCGAGCTGAGCGGCGGCGTGGCGAACAGCGAGGTCGGTGCGACGAACACGCGCGCCTCGAGCTTCTCGGTCGGCTGCAGCGGGCGCGGCGATTTGAAGCCCACCACCGTGCCGGTGATCATCGACGCGGGGATGCCTTGCTGACCGCCGGGGTTGCCGGGCTCTCCGCCGCCGGTGCGCGAGAGGAACACCGTGAGGTTCTCCGCGTTCACGTTGGAGACCGACGCCGACTGCCAGAAGTCCTTGAACACGGTGACCAGCTCCGCCTTCACCAGCGTGTCGTCGCTGAAGGTGATCTGCCCGCGGTAGTCGGTGACGCCCTGGAACGGCGTCGTCGGGTCGGTGCCGATGATGACCGACGCGCCGGCGACGGGTGCGGAGTAGTCGTTCGGATCAGCCGAGAGCACGGTCACGTTGAGCGTGCCCACCATCGGCCCCCCGGAGAGCCCGCCCGAGATGCTGCGCGGGTCGAAGTACGCGTAGCCGCCGGCGAGCACGTCGAACTCGGTGTTGCGCTCCACGCGCACGTCCACCACGCCGGCGTTCGCCTTCGGCGTGCGGCAGGTGACGGTGTGGCTGTCGATGAACTTGAAGTCGCGCGCGATGTTGGCGCCGAACTTCACCCGCATCGCGTCGCCGAAACCGCTGCCCAGCACCGTGACCAGCGTGTTGCCGGCGATGGCGCCGCGGTCGGGCGACACGCGCCCGATGGAGAGCGGCTCCAGGAAGGTGAAGCCGTCGTTCAGCACCGCGTCGTTCTCGATGTCGGCCGCGTCGACGATGCGAATCGCGCTGGCCGCGCCGCCGCTCCCCGCGGGCGTGGTGAGCGCGACGTCGGTCTCGGAGTTCACGGTGACGCCCGTCGCGGCGAGCGCGCCGACGGTCAGCGAGACCGCCGGAGGAATCGCAGCGCCGGTGAGCGCGACCGCAGTTCCACCCGCCGACGGGCCGGAGTTCGGCGTGGCGCTGGTCAACTGCACGCGCCACGTCGCCGCGCCGGTGAGCGTCGCGCTCTGCGTTCCACCCACGGTGACGTCAGACACCCGCGGCGCCGCACCGCGCGCCGGCACGGTGAGCTGCAGCGTCGAGAACGTCGCCGCGCCGACCGTCGCCGCCACGCCGCCGATGGAGACGGTGAGGCCCGCGGTGTCGAGGCCCTGCCCCGTCAGCGTCACCACATCGCCGGCCTTCACCAGGCGCGGAGACATCGCGAACGCCGCGAAGCTGCCCGCCGGGTCGAAGAAGGTGAAACCGTTGCGCGTGGTCCACGTGCCCGAGGGCGTCACCACCGTCACGTCGACTGCACCTGCCGCGGAGGCCGGCGTCTGGACCGTCAACGTGGAGTCATTCGTCACGGTCAACGCGGTGCCGGGCGTCGCGCCGAAGCGGACCTCCGTGGCGCCGGTGAAGCCGCTGCCGGTCAGCGTGACGGTGTCGCCTCCCGTGATGTTCCCGGTGACGGGCGCGATGCCCGCGACGCGCAGCTCGCTCTGGTAGCTGTACCCGCGCCGCTGGTTCGACGCGCCGTTCTTGTTGAAGACCACGAGGTCGACCGGGCCGGCCGAGACGCCGCGCGGCGCGATGGCCTTGAGCTGCGTCGCCGACACGAAAGTGATGACCGGGCTGGAGTACGTGCCGAACAGCACCTGCGTGTCATTGGTGAAGCCGGTGCCGGTGATGGTGACCTCATTGCCGCCCGCCAACGGGCCGGTCACCGGAGAGAACGACGTGACCGCCAGCTCGTCGTAGTACGCGAAGCAGTTGTTGCAGATGAAGTTGCCGTTCGGGTTCTGCAGCGTGACGGAGACGTTGCCCGCGACGCCCGGCGGCGTGCGCAGCTCGAGTGTCCCGTCGTCGATGATCTGCAGGTCTTGCACCTGGTTGCCGCCCACCTTGAGCGTGGTGAGGGGCTTGGCCTGCGTGCCCGAGCTCGCGACGCCGCGGAGGAAGCCGCTCCCCTCGAGCATCACAGTGGTGCCGCCCGCCGAGGCGCCGCGCGGAGGCAGCAGACGGTTGATGCGCAGCTCGATGGGCCCGGCATCAGGCGCGCCGGCGTCGACCACCGGTTGGCCCGCGTCGAAGCCCGCATCGAACTCCACCGACGCGTCTTCACCGGTGCCACCACCCGTCCCGCCGCCGGTGCCCGCGTCGCTGCCGCTCTTCCTCGGGCACGCCGAGAACGCCAACACCGCGGCGAGCAGAATCGCGCTTCCGAGTCTCATGGGAACTCCACTGACAGCGTGTACGAGTTGGCGATGCGTTCGGTGTCGCCCACCACGCGAACCACCAGCGAACTCCCGCCCAGCACCGAGGTTGGCGCGGTGATGACGGGCTGCGCGGCGTCGGTGCACACCAGCTGCGTCACGCCGTCAGATTGATACAAACACATGCGAAGCAAGCCATTGCCCGCGTTGTAATGTATTAAACTGACCTTCACGTTCGCGGCTGACGTCGGCACCGTCGCGCGGAACCAGTCCTGGTCCTGCGGGCAGATGCGGCCATCGGCTTCGGTGGCGGTGTTCAGCAACGTGGCCTGCGCCAGCGAGTCGTTGGGCTCGAGCGCGTCGTCGTCGCAGGGAGTGCCGCGCGACTTGAGCACGTTGAGGCCATACGGCTGGAAGCTGTCACTGGTGCTGATGACCACGAAGTACGTGGCCGGCGTGGGCGCGACATAACTGGCGAGCAGGTGCCCACTCGCCACCGTGCGCAGCGACGCGTCCTTGATGAGCGTCGAGAAGTTGTTCTCCGCGAAGGAGTCGGCGTCGAGGTTGAGCCCGAGCTGGTCGCCGCGCGCCAGCGAGATGGAGTACCAGTCGAGGTCGCCCGCGCAGAGCGTGAGGCTCCGGTACGCGCCCGCCGCGACGCCGAACGCGTGCTGGTCATCGTTGTTCGGCTCGTACGCGTCAGGCTGACAGTCGCGCGCCACGCACCGGCCCGACGACACGTCGCAGCGCTGGTTCGCCGCGCAGTTGTCGTCGCTGCGGCACGCGGGCGCCTTGGTGAGACACGCGCCGGTCTGCACCAGACAGACGAGCGGCACGGTGCAGTCGCGGTCGGTGTAGCAGCGCGTCCCCGCGGAGCAGTTGCCCGCCGCGTCGCAGGTGAGCCCCGGCCCGCAGTCGGCGTCGGCTTCGCATTGCAGACAGAGCTCTCCGATGCAGCGCGTGGACGCCGGGCACACCGTGGCCTGCGTGTCGGTGGTGCACTTCGGCTGGCACACCCGCGAGCCGACGTTGCATGCCTCGCCCACCGAGCAGTCGAAGTTCGTCGAGCAGCCCAGGTCTTCTTCACACACCAGCGTCGTCTGGTTGCAGCGGTTGCCGTCGGGGCAGTCGCTGTTCAAGCCCGACGGGCACAGCGACACGTCGGCGCGCGCGAGACACAGCCCCTGCTTGCACCAGGAGCCGAGCTGACAGTCATCGTTGCTCGCGCAGTCGGTGCCCCAGCCATCGCGCAGTACGCACAGCCGCGAGTCGGGGTTGCACACCTCCTTCACGCTGCACTGGCCCGAGGTCGTGCACTGCGCGCAGTACTGGTCGCTGGTGCACACCAGGCCCGCGTCGCACTGCTCGCGCGAGGTGCACTCCGGTTCGCGGCCTGCGTCTTCGCCTGACTTCGTGGGCGGGCATGCCATGAGCAAGAGCGACAACAACGCGGCGCCCCTCACCCCTCGCTTCGCGAGACCCTCTCCCCACGGGAGAGGGAGTTTCGTGCCCCTCATGGCAGCACCGTCACAGCGCCCGTGGGCCAATCGATGTCCAACACCTTCCATGACTCCTGCGCGGTGGTGAGCGTTCGCGACGTCTCGGCCTTCAACACGCCGTACTGGTACACGCGCACCGTCACCGTGCTCGCCGGGTTCGGCGACGCCAGCGTGTTCTGGAAGTACGCCCACACGCGGTAGGTGCCATTCACCGGGTTCACGTAGCCGAACACCTCGGGGCCGTAGCCGGTGAGCGCGTCGCGTTGCAGCTCCGGGTCGTCGCTGGGGTCGGTGAGCACGCCCCAGTCAGGCGTGCGGTTCTGGTAGTAGCAATCGTCGGGCGCGAGGAAGAGCGCGGAGTGGTTGTTGCGCACCACGTGCAAATCGATGTCGGTGCCCGCGTTGTCCCAGAACATCTCCACCAGCAGCTTCTCGGCGGGCGTGGCCACCACCGTCGCGCGCGCGGGCTGACACGACTTCGCGCCCGTCGCGTCGGTGACCTCGAGCTGCACCTCGTATTGCCCGGGCACCGAGGGGTCCAACGTCATCGAGGCGGTGGATTGGTCGGTCGGCGAGATGACGGTGTTCGACGAGAGCGGCTTGCTGCGCATCGTCCACGCGTACGTGAGCGGCGTGTCGCCGTCGGGGTCGCTGGAGTTGGTGCCGTCGAGCGAGATGAGCTGCCCCGGCGCGCCGTTGGCGAGCGGCGCGATGGCGGCGACCGGCGCCTTGTTCACCACCGCCGTCACGGGGATGAGCAGCTCGCGGCGATCCGGATCCGTCGTCTCCAACCGAATCGTGCCGCTCAGCGTACCGTCGCTGCCCGCGGGCGCGGCGGCGCGCACCGTGACCTGGATCTCCCCGGGCAGGCCCGAGTCAGGGTCGGTGGTGGCGATGGTGGCCGGCGTGCGCGTGCTGCCCACGAACGAGAACGCGTCGGAGCCGCCGTCGACGAAGCCGATGCTGTTGATGACGAGGTCTGCCGTGCCGGTGCTGCGAATGGAGAAGAGGAGCACCGACGAGCCGCACTCCGCGACGCGGCCGAAGTCGAGCGTCTCCGGGTCGACCGAGACGGCCGCGCGCGTGCTGCCGACGCCCTTGAGCGCAATCTCCAGGTGCGGGTGGTCTTCGTCGTCGGAGTCGAAGGACAGCGTGTTCTCGTAGCTGGCCTCCGCCTGCGGCACGAACTTGAGCACCAGCTTGTCGACGTCGCCGCCCGCGATGGAGGCCGGCGCCGACACGATGGTGAAGATGCCGTCGTCTTGCGCCAGCGACACGTTCGACACGTTCAACGTCGCGCGCCCCACGCTCTGCAGCTCGACCTCGACGGTCTTCTCGTTCAACACGGGGAGCGTGCCGAAGTCGACCACGTCACCGGGCGGCTGCAGCTGCGGCCGCACCTTCTGCACGCCTTCTCTCGGGCACGCGCTCAACAGCACCAGCACCAGCCACGACGCGCGCCTCATTTCGGACCTTTTCCTTCTTCGTAGTACTGGAGCTCCACGAGCCCCGAGAGGCCGGGCACCGAGTCACCTTCGAAGTACACGAGGTTGCCGCCTTCCTCGTAGACCCAGCCGTCGGGCGCGCCCTGGCGAGGGGTGCAGATGACGTTCATCGAGTCGGCCGGCGCACCGTCGCACGCGGAGCGGTCGACCGACGCGCACACCGAGGTCCAATCAGGCGAGATGTTGCACGGGTACTTGATGCGCACCTGCAGCGTCTGGAGGTTGGGCGCGTCTTGCAGGAGGAACTTGCGCTTGAGGCCCACGGCGTTGTTCGCGAGCTTCTTGAGCGTCTCCGAGAAGTTCTCGTCGCAGATGGAGCCCACCTCGCCGCCGGTGAGGTTCGAGAGGTCCTGGTAGCGCTGGCCGGGCGTGGCGCCGCAGGTGTTGCTCGGCACGTCGCCCATGATGGCCGCGGTGGTGACCATGCCGTCGTTGCCCACGCCCTTCACCGTCTCGAAGTACCGGTAGAAGAAGCGCACGTCTTCCGACGAGCGGTCTTCTTCGTCGCTCACGAAGATGAGGTACAGGTACGCGTCGGTGCGGAGGAAGTCGAACTGCGAGTTCACCTCGCAGCTGGTCTCGCACGCGGCGCGGTTGTCGTTGGGGCAGCTGCTCTTGCACTGCGCGACCTTCGCGTCGTTGCGCGCCTTCTGGCCTTCGAGCGCGAGGCGGGCGGCGTCCATCCCCACCTCGTAGGGGCTGCCGTTGGAGCCGACCTTGATGTTGTTGGCGAAGGCGTTGATGACCGACGGCGTGGTGGGCGAGAGGATGCTGGGCGCGCCGACGAAGGCGCCGGCCTCCTTGAAGATGTCGGTGGTGGTGACGGCGATGCGGTAGTCGATGTCGTTGCGGGTGAACTCCGTCATGAACGCCTGGAAGTTGTTGGCCAGGTTGTTCTGCCGCGGCTCCATCGAGCCGGAGTTGTCGACCACCCACAGCACGTCGATCTTGTTGGCCGCCTGCTGCGAGTAGGTGTCGATGCGCACATCGGGGGGCAGCGTGGCCACCAGTTGCTGCTTCTGGCAGTCGCACCCGCCGACGGTCGCGAGGAGGAAGAAAAGGGGCAGGGACGAGCGCACGCTGCGCACGGGTATAGCAAGGTGCGCACCGCGCGACGCGAAGCGGTAAGCCTCGCTTCTCTCGGCACTTACGCCGGGGCGCTGATCCCCGTTGACTCGGTTTGTCGCGGCTTCTATGGCGCGCCCGCCATGGCCTCACTCCGCGACATCCGCAAGCGCATCAAGTCGGTGAAGAACACCCGCCAGATCACCAAGGCCATGAAGATGGTGTCGGCCGCGAAGCTGCGCCGCGCGCAGGAGAACGTCATCGCCGCCCGCCCCTTCGCCCAGACGCTCGACACGGTGATGTCGAACCTCATCGGCCGCGCCGAGCCGGGCTCGCTCTCGCACCCGCTGCTGACCCGCCGCGAGGTGAAGAAGGCGGAGCTGCTGGTGGTGACCTCCGACCGCGGCCTGGCCGGCGGCTTCAACGCCAACATCACCCGCCGCGCGCTCAAGTGGGTGCAGGACCAGCAGGCCGCGGGCGTCGAGGTCTCGGTCACCACCGTCGGCCGCAAGGGCCACGAGTTCCTCCGCGGGCGCGGCGTCGCCATCCGCAAAGACAACCCGGGCCTGCTGCAGAAGCTGTCGTACGCGGCGGCCGACGCGCTGGCCAGGGAGCTCTCGGCGCGCTTCCTCAACGGCGAGGTCGACGCGGTGTTCGTGATGTACAACGAGTTCGTCTCGGCCATCGCGCAGGTGCCCACCACCGCGCAGCTGCTGCCCTTCGAGGCGAAGGTGAGCGACGCGAAGGCCGGCGCCTCGCTGGTCGACTACAAGTACGAGCCCACGCCGCAGGCGGTGCTGGAGCAGCTGGTACCGCAGGCCGTCGCGGTGAAGGTGTACCGCGGGCTGCTGGAGAGCTTCGCCGCCGAGCACGCGGCGCGCATGACGGCGATGGAGAACGCCACGCGGAACGCCGGCGACATGATCGGCTCGCTGACGCTCTTCTACAACCGCAGCCGCCAGGCGCAGATCACCAAGGAGCTCGTGGAGATCGTCTCCGGCGCCGAGGCCCTCAAGGGGTAGCCGCCGCTCCCTGAGAAAGTTCTCATCTCGCTCTCAGGCACCGCGACGCGAGAGGCCGTACATCGGCTTTTGTGTGGTGCCTCTCACTCATCCTCGCCGCTGCGCCGCTCTCGTTTGACGAGGCGTTGCAGCGCGCTGACACGACCCCGGCCATCGAGGCCGCGCGGGTGGCGGCCCGGCAACAGCGCGACGCCGTCTCGTTCGTCGCGCCCCTCAGCGACAACCCGGTCGTCACCGCGAACGCCGGGGTGCGCACGTACCCGAAGGGCGAAGTGGGCGCGCCGGTGGGCCCCGAGGTGCACCTCCAGCTCGGCCAGAACTTCAACCTCGGCGGGCTGACCAACGCCCGGCGCGCCGTCGCACAGCAGGAAGCCGCGCAGGCCGCCGCGCAGTGGGCGGTGCAGCGCCGCACGCTGCGGCTCGAGGTGGCGCGCGCGTGGCTCGACATGTGGGTGGCCGACGCGTCAGCGCAGGTGGCCGAAGAGGAGTCGCGGCAGGCCGAAGAGCTCGCCTCGCGCGTGGAGCGCGCGCTCAAGAACGCCGCGGCCACGCGGGTCGAGGCGGCCAGCATCCGCGCGTTCGCCGCCGAGGCGCGCGTGCAGGCGTTGGACTGGGAGGGCAAGCGGGTCGACGCGTCGGCGCGGCTGGCGTCGATGCTGGGCCTCGAGGCGCTCCCCGACGTCG
>CAMLFP010000002.1 GCA_946479335.1 uncultured Archangium sp. | reverse complement strand
GAAGGTGAAGCGTCGGCGCCGGCGAAGAGCGGCGAGACGGCGTAGTTCAGGCTTCGTCGGAGCGGGTGTTGGCCAGCGCGAGGAACTTCTCGGCGAGGTCGGCCAGCTTGCGCTTGTGCGCCTCGGCGATCTTCTCGCCCGCGAGGCCCACCGCGAGCTCGGCGACGTCGTGATCGAACTCGCCGTACTGCTCGAAGAACGTCGACGACGCGGAGAGCTGCTCCGCGGCCAGCTCGAACTGTTCGAGGCGCGCGAGGCTGTTGATGGCGAGGAAGCGCTGCTCCGCGTTGTCGACGGCCGCGAGCTTCGTAAGCTCGGCCAGCGCTTCCTGCTGCTCGCCCTTCGCGGCGCGCATGGTGGCGCGCACCACGCCGACGCGCTCGGGGAAGAGCGTCTCTTCAATCTTCACGAAGCGCTCCGCCAGCGCGTCGAGGTTCTCCGCGGCGAGCAGCTCGGCGGTCTCGTCGAACTCCTCGACCAGCTCCTCGCCCACCGCCATGAAGAGATCGTCGACGAAGGCGCGCGCGCGATGGGGCTCGGTGGGGAGCCGCTTGAGCAGCCCCTCCACGACCTTGAAGCGCGTCTCGCGCGTGCCGTCGTCGGCCTTCTTCTCGAGCGCCGCGTTCAGCTCATTCACCAGGTTGGTGAGCGCGATGGCGAAGTCGACCGGGCTCAGCTCGTCGGGCAGCCAACGCCGCCACAGCTCCGCCGCCGCCGAGAAGGGGAACGGCAGGAACTGCCCGGTGCCCTTCCAGCTGGCCTCCCACTGGAGCGCGATGGTGACGGGGAAGTCTTCGCGCGCCAGCTCGCGGAACGACGCCTCGTCGACGCGCACGCCGTAGTGGGCGAGCGTCCCGAGGATCGCCTCCGTCGGGAAGGTGTCGATGCCCTTGTTCTGCCAGTCCTTCCCGACGCGGTCGCTCATGTCAGTGGTGGTGCCCGCCGGTGTGCGCGTGCGCGCGCTCGAGGCGCTCCCGCACGCCCATCACGAACGACTGCTCCCCGCCGACCTTCTGCACGAGGTGCGCGAGGAGGTGCGCGATCGAATCAGCCAGCCCCCACTTCTTCTCGGCAGCGGCGGCGTCGAAGATCGCGAGGCCCAGCGACTTCACCTGCTCGAGCTCGCCCAACTGGAAGAGCGCGTCGAGCGCGGAGTAGCGCTTGTAGACGTCGCGATCGGCCTCACCAGCCCACTTCGTGAGGTCGGCCAGCGCGGCGTCTTTCTCGCCGAGCTGCGCGCGCACCACTGCGGTCATCGTGCCCTCGCGGTCGGTGAAGAGCGTCTCGTGGATCACCGCGACCTTGAGCGCTTCGTCTTTCTTGCCGGCCTTGGCGAGGCGCTCCGGGAGCTCGTTGAAGGTCTGCGCCCACGACTCGAGGAAGGTCACCAGCTCACCGAGGAAGGCGTCGCGGCGCTCGCCGGCGCCCGGCAGCTTCGGCGCCAGCTCGTCCCAGTGGCCGAAGGCGCCCGGGAGGTTCGCGTCGGCCTGGCCGCTGATCAGCTTCAGCCCGTTGGCGATGACGTCGAGGATGACGTGCGCCGTCTTCATCGGCGACGGCTTGTCGGGGAAGAGCCGGCCGAAGAGCTCGTTGGCCGCCGCGTAGGGGAACGCCGCGAACTGGCCGGTGCCCTTCCACTTCGGCTTCCACTCCAGCGCGAGCTCGAAGGGGAACTTGTCGCCGGCGGTCGCCTTGAGCCCGGCCTCGTCGACGGTGACGCCGTAGTGATTCAGCGTGCCGATGATGGCTTCGTTCGGGTACCCGCTCAGACCTTTGTCTTTCCACTGCTTGTCGACGCGTGCGCTCATGGGCGCGCTCCTCTCATGTTTCAGAGGCGGGCGCGATGCCGGCGTAACGGAGCTGCATCGGTGGGCGATCGCTGAACTCCAGGTCGCACTGGTAGGCGCCCGCGCCGCTCGCCACGAAGGTCACGCGGGTCAGCGGTTGGCCGTCACCGTCGAAGACCAGCTCGAGCTCGACGCCCGCGGGGTCGCGCACCAGGCGCGGTTCGATCTCCATCGCCGCGTTGTCGACGTGAATGAGGCGCAGCCGCCCGTACCGCTCGATGGGCAGCACCCAGAAGATGTCGAGGTTGTCGCCGAGCACGAGCCGGAAATCGACGCCGCCGTCGTCGTGGAGCTCGACCTCGAAGGCGTCGAAGTCGTAGCCCTCGAGCTTCATCGGCTGCGGCGGTTTGAAGCGGGCGACGCGCATCGGTCAGCGCTCGAGCCGCACGCCGCCGTGCGCGGCCGTGTCGAAGATCATCGTGCCCTCGCCCTTCCACTCCGGGAGGTCGCCGTCGACGCCGCGGCCCGGAGCGCCGGTGCGCGCGAACTGCACCCAGTACGACATCATCGCGCGCGACAGCTTCACGCGGCCGGCCTCGTTGGCGTCGCTGCAGCCGCGCAGCGTGACGAGCTCGCAGGCTTCATCGCCGACCACGAAGCCCACCTCCTGTCCGACGGTGGGGCGCGCGTCGCCGAACTCGACGCGAGGGCTCTCGTCCCAGTCGAAGCGGTACACGAACGTGGGCACGCCCGCGCGTCGCAGCGTCGCGGCGGGTGCGTCGATGGCTTGCACACGCCACGCATCGGAGCGCTCGCGCAGCGCGTGGTCGAACTGTTCATCGAGGTGCAGCCCGACGAAGCGCGGGTCGTGCAGCACCAACTGGTACTCGTCGCGGTTCGAACCAAGCAGTACGGGAACCGAAGCGCCCACGGTGTCGCGCACCACGTGCCCATCACGCAGCAGATGCGGCACCGGCGCGCCGAGGAGCGGCGTCAGCAACTGCGGCGGGCTGCGTGAGCGAAGGTAGTTCGCGACGTCCGACTCGCGCAGCGTGGCCAGCAACGCCTTCGCACTGTCGCGATCGGCTGCGCGGTGGTCGAGGAGCAACTGCTGGAGCATCACCTCGTTCGCGCTGTTGGCGGCTCCGCCGTCGTCGGTGAACGCGAGCGCCTCCGCGAAGGTGTGGCCGATGGGCGCGCCGCTCTGGATGGCCGCGCGGTGGAACAGCCCCTGCGCGCGCGGTGACGAGAGCAACGCGAAGATGTCGGCGCCACCCGCCTCTGCGCCGAAGACGGTGACGTTGCCGGGGTCGCCGCCGAACTTCGCGATGTTGTCGCGCACCCACTCCAGCGCGGCGATCTGATCCAACGTGCCGTAGTTGCCGCTGGCGTCATCGGGCGAGTCGAGCGCGCTGAGCAGCGCCGGGTGATGAAACCAACCCAGCACGCCGAGCCGGTAGTTCACGCCGACCACCACCACGCCGTACCGCCGCGAGAGGTTGCGCATCACGCCGTACTCGTTCGCCGTGCCGCTCGTGTTCTCCCCGCCGTGGAGCCACACCATCACCGGCTGCTTCTCTTCGTTGAGTGACCGCGCGGAGATGTTCAGCGTCAGGCACGCCTCGTCGCCATCGACGCCGCCATCGGTACCGGCCTGCGGGCACTGAGGCCCGTACTTCGTCGCGCTGTAGACGAACACGTCGCGCTTCTTCGCGGGCACCGGCGCCTTCCACCGCAGCGGGCCCACCGGCGGCTCCGCGTAGGGGATGCCGAGCCACGCCACCGTGCCCTCCGGCTCGATGAAGCCGATGACGTCGCCGGTCGACAACGTGCGCAGCGTCATCTGATCGGCGCGCGCGTCGACGCTGCGCCAGTTCACGCGGCTCAACGTGCAGGCGCTCACGAAGGTCATCAGCACCAGCAGGCTCGCTCGCATGGCGGGCACCGTACGTCTCAAAAAGTGAGAGCGCGAGTGGAGCGTCTGCGCCGCTCCGCCCCGGCGGACGGGTCGCCGCCTGCGTTCACCCCCGAGGCTCGCGGCACGCGCGTTGCTCTCGCGTCTGCGCCGGAGGCAGCACATGGACGGTGAGTGGGGAACGGCGGAGCCCTCGGCGACCAACGCCGAGGAGACGATGCGGCGGTTGATCCGCCTGGGCGCGGCGGCGCTGAACTCGAGCGAGCTGGTGGGGCTGCTCTTGCGGCGGCCGTCGGAGACGCGCGCCACGGAGTTGATGGAGTACGGCCTGCGCTCGTTGCTGACGCAGCCGGCGGAGGCGCTGGTGGAGCTGCATGGGTTGGAGCCGATGGAGGTCGCGCGGCTGCTGGCGTGCGGCGAGCTCGCGCGGCGGCTCCACGACGCGCCCGACACGCGCACCCGGCTGCGAACGCCGACCGACATCTACACGTGGGCGCGGCCGCGCTTCGTGGGGCTCAAGCGCGAGGAGTTCCACGTGCTGTGCCTCAACAACCGCAACGTGCTGCTGCGGCACGTGCGCATCACCGAGGGCTCCGTCGACCAGTGCCAGGTCGACCCGCGGGAGGCCTTCGCGCCGGCCATCGCCACGCGCGCGTCGTGCCTCGTGCTGCTGCACAACCACCCGTCGGGTGACCCGGAGCCTTCGGCGCACGACGTCGCGTTGACCCGGCAGCTCAAGGAGGCGGCGCGGCTGCTGTGCATCCGCCTGGTGGATCACCTGGTGCTGGGCGACGCGGGCTTCGTGTCGATGCTGCAGCGCGGGCTGTTGGGCGCCGACGTTCCGCTGCCCAGCACGAAGCTGCACGCGCCCTGAGTTTCATTGACTTGAGAGATCCGGAAAGACCATATGCGCGGCGTGTCAGCGACGGCCGAACAGCTTCAAGAGATGACGGCCGGGTTGCAGAAGCACTTCGCGCTCCCCTCGTTCCGCCCGGGGCAGGCCGACGTGGTGCAGAGCGTGCTGTCAGGCCGCAACACGGTGGTGGTGATGCCCACCGGCGCCGGCAAGTCGCTCTGCTACCAGCTCCCCGCGATGCTGCTCGACGGCGTGACGGTGGTGGTCTCGCCGCTCATCGCGCTGATGCAAGACCAGGTGCAGGGCCTGCAGCAGCGCGGCATCAGCGCGACCTTCATCAACTCCACGCTGGGTGAGGGCGAGCGCGCCGATCGCCAGCGGCGCATGCGCCAGGGCGAATACAAGCTGGTCTACGTGGCGCCGGAGCGCTTCCGCAGCGAGGCCTTCATCAGCGCCCTGCAGGACGCGCGGCTCGCGCTCTACGCCATCGACGAAGCGCACTGCATCTCGCAGTGGGGCCACGACTTCCGGCCCGACTACGCGCTGCTGGGGCAGGTGCGAAAGCGCCTCCGCCCGCCGCGCACCGTGGCGCTCACCGCGACCGCCACGCCCGAGGTGCGCGAAGACATCACCCGCGTGCTGCTGATGAAGGAGCCGCAGGTCTACGTCGCGGGCTTCGATCGCCCGAACCTGTTCCTTGAGGTGGCCACCGTCTCCGGCGACGCCGACAAGCGCGACGCGTGCGTGCAGCTCGCGCAAGAAGGCAGCGGCGTCATCTATTGCAACACGCGCAAGCAGGCCGAGCAGCTGCACGAGCACCTCGTCGACGAAGACGTGAACGCGGTGCTGTACCACGCGGGCCTCGACGACACCGCGCGGCGCGAGGCGCAGGAGCGCTTCATGGAGACGGCCGACTCGGTCGCCGTCGCCACCAACGCCTTCGGCATGGGCATCGACAAGCCCGACATCCGCTGGGTGGCGCACGCCGGCATCCCCCGCGCGGTGGAGGCGTACTACCAGGAGATCGGCCGCGCCGGCCGCGACGGGCACGACTCGCGCGCGGTGCTGCTCTTCAACCACGCCGACGTCTTCACGCAGGAGCGGCTCATCCAGAGCAACCACCCGCCGGAGTCGCTCTTCGTCGACCTGTGGAGCGTGCTGCGGCCGATGGAGACCTACGAGCGCAGCACGCAGCTCCTCGCGGCGCAGGTCGGCGCGTCGGAGTGGGAAGTCTCTGCGGCGCTCAAGGTGCTCGAGCGCCAGGGCGTGGTGGCGCGCGGCATGCGCGGCGAGGGGCGCTACGGGATCACGGTGATGCCTTCGTCAGCGAACCACTCCCCGCGCAGCGCGGAGGCGAAGGCGCTGCTCTCGGCGCTGGTCGACAGCGCACCGCCCGGCGCGAGGCTCTCGGTGGAGCTGTACATGCTCGCGCGGCGCTCGGGGTTGCAGGAAGAGCAGGTGCGCCACGCGCTGACGCTGCTGGAGCGCGCGAGCATCGTGACCGTGACGCGCCCCTTCGCGGGCCGCACGTTGAGCGTGTTGAAGCACGAGTCGTGGCGAGACCTCGGCGTCGACCTGAACGGCCTGCGCGCGATGGAGCGCAACCAACTGCTGCTGCTCAAGCGCATGACCGACTACGCGTACACCAAGCGCTGCCGCCGTGCGTACCTGCTGCGCTACTTCGGCGAGGAGGCGCACCTCTCGCAATCGTGCGGCTCATGCGACGTGTGTTCGGGGCCGAGGTTGAAGGCGACGAAGCGCGCGTCGAAGACGGCCAACGGCCCGACCGGCGAGCGCACGCTGCCCACGCGCTACTCGAACCTCGCCGCCGAGGCGCTCAAGAAGTGGCGGCGCGAGCTCTCGCAAGACCTCGGCATGCCGCCGTTCATCATCTTCAACGACGCGACGCTGTAGGGGCTGGCCGCCGCGCTGCCGACCACGCGCGACACGTTCTTGCAGGTCAAGGGCACCGGCGAGTCACGCTGGGAGCGCTTCGGCGCCGCGGTGACGAAGATCTCGGTGATGGCGCGCGCCGCCGGGGAGGAGCCGCAGGCGGTCGCCGCGGTGACACGCTCGAAACGCCGGCGGTAACTGACTCACCACGCCTTCATCGGCGCTTCGGCGGGCTTCTCTTCTGCCGGCTTCGGCGCGGTCTTCTCGACGGTGCGCAGCTTCGCGAGTTCCTCCTTCGCGGCAGCCCAGGCCTTGAGCGCGTCGGGCGTCGCGGGGTCGCGCAGCTCGGAGTTCACCGCCAGCGACTGGTGCTCGGAGACGATGTTCCACACGCCGTCCTCCTCCTCCAGCGTCCACAGGAAGCGGAAGGTCGGGTACACACGCTGCTTCTTGCCGGTGCCCTCGCGCTGCACCACCAGCGCCGCGGCCCAACCCGACTTGCCTGACGGCGCGAGCTTCACCGCGAGCGAGCCCTCGAGCTTCCACGAGTAGGTCTTCTTGATGCCGGCCAGCGCGGGCTTGAGCAGCGCCTTGAACTTCTGCCCGTCGGCGAAGACCTCACCGGGCGAGGTGCCGAGCTGGATGAACTCCGGGCGCTCGCTGGTGCGGTCGAGCTTCACCGCGTAGTCGTCGAGCGCGCGCCGCACGAGGCCCACCAGTTGATCCGCTTCGGTGGGGCGCTGGTTGGGCACGTCGGCGGGAGGCAACAGCCGCTTCGCCGCGTCAGGCGCGGACAGCACCTGATCAGGCACGCCCAGCGACACGTGCAGCGCGTCGATCTTCCACGCGTCGCCGAGCTTCACGAGGTGCGCGGTGATGCGCGGGAGCCACTCGTCGTCCTTCGCCTTGTGCGTGGTGACGACCTTCGGCAGGTCGTACGCCGTCGCGCCCTGTCCGCTCTCGTCGACGGCGATCACCACGTGCGATTGCTCGACGCGCAGCGCGTCACCGGAGAGCCCGATGGGCAACATCACCTGGTGCAGCCGCGTGGAGACGGTGGGCCCCACCCAGGTGTCGGACGGCCCGAGCCCCAGCACCAGCGCGTCATCGGAGAACGCCGCCGCGACCTTGTCGGCGTCACCCTCGCCGAGCGCCGCGTAGGTCTGCGCGAAGAGCGCGCTGATGGCCTCCTCGGGCGTCGGCGGCGGTGCGGGGGCTGCCTTCTTCTGGGGCGCGGCGCACGAGGCCAACGCCAGCGCGAGCACGAGCTGCTTCATCGGGCCTCCACCCACTCCAGCTTCTTCGTGGGGTACGTCTTCTTCAGCTGCGCGTCGATGCTCGCCTTGTCGCCCACGAAGACGAAGGTGAAGCCCTCGGGGTCGAACGCGCGCGTCGCGGCCTTCGTCTGGTCGGCGGTGGTGGCGAGGAGCGCCGCGAAGTCGCTGCGGAGGTGCTCCGGCGTGCCGCCGAGCAACGCGACCTCGGAGAAGGCGGCGGCGATCCCCGCGCTGCTGCTGAACTCGGCGACCATCGACGCCTTCGCCAGCGCGATGGCCTTCTCGTTCTCTTCGGGCGTCAGGGAGGTCAACCCGCGCAGCTCCAGCACCACCTGCTCCAGCGCCGCGCCGGTGACGTCGGCGCGCACCGGCGTCATCACCTCCACCACGCCGTCGAGCCGGCCGGGCGCCACCGACGCCATCGCGCCATACGAGTACCCGTGCCGCTCGCGGATGTTCTGGTTCAGGCGGCTGGTGAAGGAGCCACCCAGCACGTCACCGGCCAGGGTCAGCGCGGCGAGACCGGCGGTCCTCCAGGGGAGCCCGGGCGCGAGCCCCAGCACTACCGTCTGCGGCGCGCCCTTCTTCTCGACGCCGAGCCACTTCGCGGTGGCCCTCACCGGCGCCGACGTGTCGACGGCGGCCGGCGTACCGAGCCACGCCTTCGTGGCGGCCGCGTCGAGCTTCTGCTTCACCGCGTCGGCGGAGAGGTCACCGACGACGACCACCGTCGCACCCGCGCTCCCGTAGCGCGCAGCGTGAAACGCCTTCACGTCATCGAGCGTGACCTTCTCGACGGTGGCCACCTCACCGCCGGTGGGGCGACCCTCCGGTTGTGTGCCGTACAACGCGCGGAACGCGGTGAGGCTCGCCACCGTCGAAGGCTCGTCGAGCGCTGCCTTGAGTTCGGCGAGGTGCCGCGCCTTGAGCGCGTCGAACGCCACCGGGTCGAAGCGCGGCCGCGAGAGCAGGTCGACCAGCAACGCCAGCGCCGCGTCGAGCCGCGAGCTCACCACCGTGAAGCTGAAGCTCGTGCCCTCCACTCCGGTGCTGAGGGAGAGCGTGGCGCCGAGCGCTTCGAGCGCCTCCTGGAATTCCTGCGGGCCCCGCGTGCCCGCGCCGCACTCGTGCAGGGCCTCGGCGGTGAGCGACGCGAGGCCTGCCCACGCGGCGCCCTCGTGACGCAGCCCCGCCGGCACGACCCACGACACCGTCACCAGCGGGAGGCCCGCGCGCGTGAGGACCCACGCCTTCGCGCCGCTCTTGAGCGCGCGCACCTCCGGCACCGGCGGGGTCCACTTCGGCGCAGGGCCGATGACGGGGACGCCCTCGCCCGTGAGGTGAGGCGCGCCTTCCGCGAGCGCCACCGACGTCACCAGAACCGCGAGGAGCACCCGCTTCACGTCGCACCGCCCTTCTTCGGCGTGATGACCACCGTGAGGTGCGGCCGCTGCAACACCCGGCGCGCGGTCTCGAACACGCCGCTGGGCGTCACCGCGTCGTACTGCGCGAGCAGGTTGCGCTCCACGTCGCCCGGGTCACCCACGAAGAGCTGCGCCTCGTTGAGCAGGTTCGCCACGCCGAAGGGCGACTCCATCGACTGCAGCAGCTGCGTCTGGATTCGCGCCTGCGCACGGCTGATCTCCGCGGCGGCCGGAGGGTCCGCGAAGAACGCCGAGAGCTCCTTCTCCAGCGCCTGCTCGAGCTCCGCGGCGCGGTGGCCGCCCTGCGCGGTGGCGGTGATGAAGAACAGGCTCTGCCCGCGCCGGCGCTCGAAGGACGTCTCGACGCGCTCGCACAGCTGCTGCTCCACGACGAGGTGCTTCACCAACCGCGAGGTCTGCGAGCCACCGAGCACCAGCGCCAACACCTCGCTCTCGGGCGCGCCCGGCGTGCGCATCGGCGGCGCGAGGTACACGAACGTCACCTGCGACTCCTGCACGGCGTCTTCGGCCGAGGCGCGCACCGGCTTCGACAGCTCGATGAGCGGGAGCGTCACCCGCGGAGGCGCCTCCACGCGCGGCAGCGTGCCCAACGTCTTCGCCACCAGCTGCTTCGCGGTGGCCGCGTCGAAGTCGCCGGCGATCACCAGCGACGCGTTGGCCGGCACGTAGAACTTCTTGAAGAAGGCCTTCACGTCGGCCAACGAAGCGGCGGTCAGGTCGGCGTGAGAGCCGATGACCGGGTGCGCGTAGGGGTGCCCCGCGGGGAAGAGCTTCTCGTCGACCAGCAGCTCCAGCACGCCGTAGGGCTGGTTCTCGGCCGTCTGCCGGCGCTCGTTCTTCACCACGTCGCGCTGGAGGTCGACCTTCGCCTTCGTCATCTCGTCAGGCAGGTGCGCGAGGCGATCGGCTTCGAGCCAGAGGAAGGTCTCCAGCAGGTTCGACGGGCCGGTCTCGTAGTAGTTCGTGGAGTCGTAGTCGGTGCTGGCGTTGTTGGAGCCGCCCACCTGCTCCATCAACGTGTCGAAGCCGCCGTTGGGCACCGCGCGCGTGCCCATGAACATCAAATGCTCGAAGAGGTGCGCGAAGCCGGTGCGGCCCTTCTGCTCGTCGGCCGAGCCGACGCCGAACCACAGGTTCACCGTCACCGTGGGCAGCGAATGATCTTCATGGAGGATGACCGTCAGCCCGTTGGGCAACGTGTAGCGCTCGAGGGGGATCGACAGCGGGCTCGCCGCCAGCGCGCTCACGACGACGAGAGAGAGCATGCCGTCGCGTAACACGAAGTCATGCAGGCGGCACCGGCCCGAGGACCTCGAGCGGATCGATGGGGACGCCATCTCGCCGCACCTCGAAGTGCAGGTGCGGGCCGCTGGTCTTGCCGGAGTCGCCCACCGTCGCCACCACCTGCCCTTCACGCACCTTCTGGCCGGTCTTCACGCGGAGATCGCGGTTGTGCGCGTACAGCGTGATGAGCCCGTTCTCGTGCTCGACGATGACGATGAGGCCGTAGCCCTTTTGATCTCCCGCGAAGAGCACCTTGCCGGGCGCCGCGGTCTTCACCGGCAGCCCGGCGGGCGCGGCGAGGTCGATGCCGTCGTGGGGCTCGCGGCCCTTGTTGCCGAACCGCGCGTACAGCACGCCGCGCAGCGGCCACGACAACACGCCAGAGCCCTTGCCCACGCGCACCGTCTTCGGCTGCTTCTTCTCCGGGGGCGGCGCGTCGCGCTTCGGCGGGTCGGGCTCCGGGGAGTCGTAGGTCTCGACCGCGCGGTGCAGCGTCGCGCCGGGCACGTACAGCACCTCGCCGACCTTCAGATCTCTCGGGTCTTCGATGCGGTTGGCGTCCATCAACTCCTCGACGCTGACGCCGTAGGCCTTCGAGATGCGGTACAGCGTCTGACCCTTCTCGACGGTGTGGGTGACGATGTCCTGCTTCGGCTCCGCGCGCGAGGGCAGCGCCACGGGCTTCCGGGGAGAAGTCGCGCACGCGCTCAGCAAGAGCAGGAGGAGCCAGAACCAACGCACTGCCTCGCAGTGTCGCCCCGAGCGCGCGCGCTTCAACTTTCCAGCTTGAATCCTTCGACCTTCCACTGCCGCAGCGGCTCCATCAGCTCGCGGTGCGTGAGGTCGAGCATGAGCGGCGTGACCGACGCGCGGCGGAGATCGTGCACGCAGGTGACGTCGGTGCCCGCTTCCTTCTCGTGCGCGTAGTCGGTCCCGCCGATCCAGTAGTACTTGCGGCCGCGCGGGTCTTCCTTCTCCACCACGCCCGCGCCGTAGCTGTGCCGGCCCAGGCGCGTCACCTCGTAGCCCTGGATCTCCCCGTACGCGGGCAGGTTCACGTTGAGCAGCATGCGCGGCGGCAGCGGTGAGGCCAGCGCGCTCTTCACCAACGCGTGCGCGAACTTCGCGGCGTGCGTGAAGTCGAAGTGCTTCCGCGTGACCAGCGAGAAGGCGATGGCCGGCACGCCGAGAATGCTGCCCTCCATCGCCGCGGCGACGGTGCCCGAATAGATGACGTCGTCGGCGAGGTTGGGCCCGTGGTTGATGCCCGAGAGCACCAGCGTCGGCCGCGCGTCTCTCAGCAGGTGCGTCAGCGCCACGTAGACCGAATCGGCCGGCGTGCCGTCGACCGAGAAGCGGCGCTCCCCGTGCTTGTGGATGCGCAGCGGGTTGTGCAGCGAGAGCGAGTGACTGGTGGCGCTCTGTTCCTTGTCGGGCGCCACCACCCACACCTCGCCCAGCGGCGCGACGGCGTCGGCCAGCGCGCCGAGCCCCGCGGCGTGGATGCCGTCGTCGTTGCTGATGAGGATGCGCGCGGTCACTGCTTGATCGCCGAGCGGCCGGCGTAGCGCGCGTGGGAGCCGAGCTGCTCCTCGATGCGCAGCAGCTGGTTGTACTTGGCGATGCGATCGCTGCGGCTGGCCGAGCCGGTCTTGATGAGGCCGCAGTCGAGCGCGACGGCGAGGTCGGCGATGGTGGTGTCTTCGGTCTCGCCGGAGCGGTGGCTCATCACCGAGGTGTAGCCCGCGCGGTGCGCCATGCGCACGGCGTCGAAGGTCTCGGACAGCGTGCCGATCTGGTTCACCTTCACGAGGATGGAGTTCGCGATGCCCTCCTTGATGCCGCGCTCCAGGCGCTGCACGTTGGTGACGAAGAGGTCGTCGCCCACCAGCTGCAGCTTCTTGCCCAGCTTCTCGGTGAGCAGCTTCCACGTCGCCCAGTCGTCTTCAGCGCAGCCGTCTTCGATGGAGACGATGGGGTACCTGCTCGCCAGCTCCTCGTACCAGGCCACGATGCCCGCGCCGTCGAGCTGCTTGCCGTCGGCCTTGAAGGCGTACTTCTTCGAGCCCTTGTCGAAGAACTCGCTCGCCGCGACGTCGAGGCACAGCGCGATCTGCTCACCGGCCTTGAAGCCCGCGGCGTCGATGGCCTCCATGATCAGCTTGAGCGCGTCTTCATTCGACGGGAGGTCAGGCGCGTAGCCGCCCTCATCGCCGACGCTGGTGACCAGCTTCTTGCCCTTGAGGATCTTCTTGAGCGCGTGGAACACCTCCGCGCCCCAGCGCAGCCCTTCGGCGAACGACGGCGCGCCCCAGGGCAACACCATGAACTCCTGCACGTCGACGCGCGTGTCGGCGTGGGCGCCGCCGTTCAAGATGTTCATCATCGGCACCGGCAGGGTGCGCGCCTGCGCGCCGCCGATGTACCGGTAGAAGGGGATGTTGAGCTCGTTCGCCGCCGCGCGCGCCACCGCCATCGACACGGAGAGGATCGCGTTCGCGCCCAGCTTGCTCTTGTTGGGCGTGCCGTCGAGCGCGATGAGCAGCGAGTCGATCGCCGCCTGCTCCTGCGCCTCGAGGCCCACGATGCTCTCCGCGAGCGGGCCGTTCACGTTCTCCACCGCGTGGCGCACGCCCTTGCCGCCGTAGCGGCCCTTGTCACCGTCGCGCAGCTCCGCCGCCTCGTGCTCGCCGGTCGACGCGCCGCTCGGCACCGCCGCGCGCCCGAAGGCCCCGGTAGCGAGTTCGACTTCGGCCTCGACGGTGGGGTTGCCACGGGAGTCGAGGATTTCGCGGGCTCTGACGGAGATGATCTCGGACATGCGGCGCTCTTACCGCCGCGCTCCCCGGCGCAGAAGCACGTTTGTGCTACGCGCGCGTCACGTGTTCGCGTTCTTCCGCAACCACCGCCGCCGCACGCTCGCCGCGCAACCCTTCCCGCCCGCGTGGCGGCCCATCGTCGAGCAGCGCCTGCCCTTCACGAAGTCGCTCCCGCCCGACGAGTACGCGCGCTTCCTCGTGGTGCTCAACGTCTTCGCGCACGACAAGGAATGGGTCGGCGCGCACGGGCTCGTCATCACCGACGAGATGAAGGTCGTCATCTCCGGCGCCGCGGCGCGGCTGGCGCGCAACCTCGATCTCGACATCTACGATCAGCTCCGCACCGTGGTGGTGTACCCGAGCCACTTCCAGAAGCCGGGCGACGACGACGAGGTCTTCTTCGGGCAGGCGTTCCGCTGGGGGCAGGTGGTCTTGAGCTGGGACGCAGTGCGCGGCGGGCTGGCCAACCCGGGCGACGGCCACGACACCGCGCTGCACGAGTTCGCGCACATGCTCGACGCCGCGAGCGGTGGTTTCGACGGCACGCCCGCGCTGCACGACCACCACGACTACGCCGCGTGGGCCCAGGCGTTCTCGAAGCACTTCTTCGAGCTGCGCGAGAAGCCGCAGAAGAACGTGCTGCGCGCGTACGGAGCTACCAACGAGGCCGAGTTCTTCGCCGTCGCCACCGAGACGTTCTTCGAGAAGCCGCTGCAGCTGAAGCGCCGCGCGCCCGACCTCTACGAGCAGCTGCAGCACTACTACCTCGTCGACCCGGCCGCGGCCGTGATGCCGTAAGGTCCGGCCGCGCATGCCTCCCCCTCCGCGGCCGCTCAAGAAGGGCAAAGCCCCCACCACCGCCACACCCGAGCAGGTCCACGCGCGGCAGCGCGGCGCGCTCTTCGGGCTCGCCATCGGGGAGGCCATGGGGCTGCGCAACGACACGCGCAACATGCCGTGCGCCGACTTCCCCGCGCTCAACGACGGCCCCATCGCGGAGCCGCTCGGTGGTGGCCGCTTCGAGCTGCCGCGCGGCCGCGTCAGCTGGGCCTCGGAGATGGCGTGCGCGCTCTCCATCTCGCTGCGCAACAACCGCGTCTACGACGTGCTCGAGGTCGGCCGCGCGTACGCCCGCTGGCTCCCCACGGCGGTCGACGCGCCCGACGCGGTGAAGCAGGCCTGCGAGGGCATCGCCGAGGGGCGCTCGCCGGAGAACGTCGGCCGCAAGGTGTGGATCGAGAACCAGATGCGCCTGCGCGACAACGGCTCGCTCGCGCGCACGCTGCCCATCGGGGTGTTCTTTCATGCCCAGCGCGACGCGCGCGTCGCCGCCAGCCTCGACGACTCGGCCATCTCGCACTTCGACCCGCTCTGTCAGCTCGCGTGCGCGACGTTCAACGGCGTCATCGCCGCGGCCCTCACCGCGCCCACCGAGAAGCTCGAAGCGCCGCAGCTCCTCAAGGCCGCCGAAGCGGAGCTCTCGCTCGCCGCCTCGGTGCTCGGCCGCCGCGAGCCCGATTGGGTGGGCCAGACGAAAGACTCCGCCGACTGGCTCCGCGAAGATCTGCTGCTCGCGCAAGACGAAGACCCGCAGCTCTACGGCCCGGAGCTGCACCTCTTCCGCCCGTTCCCCGCGCTGGTGCGCACCACCTACCGCCTCGCGTTCTGGGAGCTCTTCCACGCGCCGTCGTTCGAGGCGGCGCTCATCGACGTCGCCAACCGCGGCGGGCACGCCTCGGTGAACACCGCCGTGACGGGCGCGCTCCTTGGAGCGATCTACGGCGACGGCGCGGTGCCGTCAGACTGGTCGACGCGCGTTCTCGAAGCGCCGGGCAATGGCAACTACCACCCGCGAAATCTGATCACCCTCGCCGCCTGACGCCGCGTTACTGGTTCGCGGTGCCGGGCGTGCGCGTGGTGAAGACCCAGTCATTCGCGCTCTGGTTCGTGTCGACGCCGTTCGGCACGCGCGCGATGGAGCCGCCGTCAGACGCGTCGTCCAGCAGTGAGGCCGTCGAGCCGCTGCCTTCGGTGAGCGACGTCGTGCCGTTCCACAGCGTGTCGCCGCCGTAGGAGATGGAGTCGACCAGCGCCTGCGATGACGTCACCACGAGCGCGACGCCGTCGGGCCCGTTCTGCAGAATGCTGCTGCTCACCGAGAGCGGGATCTTCATGGCGCTGGCGGGGACCGACGCGAGCGTCGCGGTGGACGCGATGACGGCGAACTGGCCGGCCGCGAGCGTGCCCGCATCGGCGAGGTCGATGGTGCGGTACGCGACGCCGTCGCCGCCGTTCACCAGCAACACGGAGTAGCTCCCGAGCGCGATGGGCGCGTTGGTGCCGTTGAAGAGCTCGACGAACTCGGAGGTGTCCGTGCTCGGGTTGTCGTAGTCGATCTCGTTGATCACGAAGCTCCCGGCGCCGCCGCCGGTCGTCCCGGTGCCGCCGCCAGTCGTCGCAGTTCCTCCGCCAGTCGTCGCAGTTCCGCCGCCGGTCGTCGCAGTGCCGCCGCCGGTCGTCGCAGTGCCGCCGCCAGTCGTCGCAGTTCCGCCGCCGGTCGTCCCAGCGCCGCCGCCGGTCGTCCCAGCGCCGCCACCGGTCGTCGCGCTCCCGCCACCGACCGTCGCAGTTCCACCGCCGACCGTCGCGGTCCCGCCACCGACCGTCGCAGTTCCACCACCGACCGTCGCGGTCCCGCCGCCGGTCGTCGCCGTCCCACCGCCGACGGTGCCGTCACCACCGCCCACCGAACCATCACCGCCACCGGAGCCCACGCCGCCGCCAAACCCACCGCTCCCGCCTGTGCCGCCGAGGCACAACCCGGAGATGCAGCTCTGCGTGGCGCCGCACGCGATGCACGCGCTGCCCGACACGCCGCATTGGAACGTATTGGGCACCACGCACTCGTCGTCGTTCGAGCAACACCCGGAGCAGTTGCTCGGCAGGCAGCGCACCGAAGACTGCGCGCCGCACGCGAACGCGCCGACGACCACCACCGACAACGCAAGCGCGAGCCGCGTCATCACCGCACCACCAGCACGGGCTTGTGCGCGATGTGCACGAGGCGATCGGTCACGCTGCCCAGCAACACACGCGACACCGCGGAGTGGCCCTTCGCGCCGATGACGATGCCCCACACGCGCTCGGCCTGCGCCAGCTCGGCGATCGACTCCGCCGGAGAGCCGCCGGTGAGCATCACCGTGTCAGCCTTCACGCCCGCGTCGAGCGCGAGCTGCTTCGCCGCGGCGAGCGTCTTCTGCGCGGCCTCGCGGTTGCCCTCTTCGACCTTGGTGATGGCTTCGGCGTAGACGCCGGGCGCGAGCAGCACCGGCGGCAGCACGTTCACCAGCTCCAGCGAGTACCCCAGGCCCTTCGCGATGGCGGCCGCCTCGGCGATGCCCCGGTTCGAAGGCGCTGACCCATCGACAGCGACGAGAATGCTTTTCATGGGGGCCTTGTACCGCGCTTTTCGTGTATGGCCGAAGGCATGGCGTCGTTCTCCATTTCCAACGTGAGCAAGGGCTACGGGCCCAAGCGTCTCTTCGAAAACGTCAACGTGAGCTTCGGCGCGGGCAAGCGCTACGGCCTCACCGGGCCCAACGGCGCGGGCAAGTCGACGTTCATGAAGATCCTCGCGGGCGATGAGGAGCAGGACACCGGCGACATCCTCCGGCCGAAGAAGCTCGGCATCTTGCGGCAGGACCACTTCCAGTACGAAGACGTGCGCGTGCTCGACGTGGTCATCATGGGCAACAAGGGCCTGTGGGCCGCGATGACCGAGAAGAACAAGCTGCTCGAGAAGGCCGACCTCACCGACGAAGACGGCAACCGGCTCGGCGAGCTGGAGGGCGTGATCGCCGAAGAAGACGGCTACACCGCCGAGGCCGACGCCGCCGCGCTGCTGATGGGTCTGGGCATCGAGGAGCCGTTCCACGAAGGGCCGCTCAAGGCGCTGACCGGCGGCCTCAAGCTGCGCACGCTGCTTGCGCAGGCGCTGTTCGGGAAGCCCGAAGGCCTGCTCCTCGACGAACCCACCAACCACCTCGACCTCGACTCCATCCGCTGGCTGGAGCGCTTCCTCCACGAGTACGAGGGCGTGCTGATCACCATCTCGCACGACCGGCACTTCCTGAACTCCATCTGCACCAACATCGCAGACATCGATTACGAGACGATCATCACCTACACCGGCGGCTACGACGACATGGTTCGTCAGAAGGCCCAGGTGCGGCAGCGCATCGAATCGGAGAACGCCGAGAAGTCGAAGAAGATCGCCCAGCTGCAGGACTTCGTGGCCCGCTTCGGCGCCGGCACGCGCGCCAGCCAGGTCACCAGCCGCAAGAACCAGCTCGAGAAGCTGAAGACCGAAGACCTCAAGCGCTCGAACATCGCGCGGCCCTTCATCAAGTTCGAGCAGGCGGCGCCGTCGGGCAAGCAGACCCTCACCATCAAGGGCCTCACCAAGAGCTTCGACGACGACCTCATCATCCCCCCGTTCTCGGCGCTCATCACCAAGGGCGAGAAGATCTGCATCGTCGGCAAGAACGGCGTCGGCAAGTCGACGCTGGTGCGCATGATCGCCGGCGCGCTGCCGCCCGACGACGGCACCATCGAGTGGGGCCACAACGCGACCATCAGCTACATGCCGCAGGACCACCACGGCATCATCGCCAAGGGCACCACCGTCTACGGCTGGCTCCGCGGGTTGGACAGCAAGCTCGGCAACGAGGAGATCTCCGGCCTGCTGGGCCGCATGCTCTTCTCCGGCGAGGAGCGCATGAAGCCCACCGACACGCTCTCGGGCGGTGAGACGGTGCGCACGCTGATGTGCCAGCTGATGATGCGCAAAGACAACGTGCTCATCCTCGACGAGCCCACCAACCACCTCGACCTCGAGAGCATCGCCGCGCTCGCCGAGGGCCTGCAGAAGTACGAGGGCACGGTCATCGTGGTGACCCACGACCAGCAGCTGATCGGCGAGGTCGCCACCCGCATCTGGGCGCCCCGCAAGGGCAAAGAGGTCATCGACTTCGTGGGCGGCCTCGACGATTTCCTCGTCAAACACGCCGACATCGCCGCACAGCGTCGCTAGCGCGGACTGCCCCGACACTTGCAAGTGGCAGTTTCCGCGCTGAAACTGCTGGGCGGCCGCTCTCGTTCGCTCCTTTCCTCAAGGACCGCCTCCCTCATGCGTCATCTGGTTCTGTTGGCTCTCGTACCGGTGTTCCTGTTGTCCGCCGGTTGTCAGAAGGTTGAAAAGATTCAGAAGGCCGCGTGTCGCGAAGACACCGACTGCGAGTCGGGTCAGCTCTGCGACAACTATGAGTGCATCGCGCGTGAAGAGAAGACGTGCGAGGTGGTCATCGACGGCAACCCGATCCTCCAGCCGGCGCCGCACGTGGTCGACTTCGGCGAGGTCGAGACGATGACGCCGCTGGTGCAGACCGTCGCCCTGCACAACATCGGCAACTGCACGCTGACCATCTTCGAGGCGTCGCTGGCCGACCCGAACGCGGGCTTCAGCTGCGACCTCTGCGGGCAGTCGGGCGCCTTCCCCGTGGAGATCTGGCCGGGCCGCTCCATCGAGCTGACCATGGGCTACACGCCCACCACGCCGACGCGCGCCGACACCGAGCTGGTGCTGCTCTCCGACGACAAGGAATACGGGACGCTCCGCGTGCCGCTCAAGGCCCAGTACAACGGCACGCCCGCGCTGGTGGCCACGCCCGCGGTGGTCGACTTCGGCTTCCGCCCGGCGAGCGGCGCGAACGGCGCTCCGAAGATCATCGGCATCACCAACCAGGGCACCGGCGAGGCGCCCATCACCGTCGAGTCCATCGAGCTCGACCCGACCAGCTCGCAGGACTTCTTCATCACCCTCATCGACGGAGACCCGGCGCCCGGCGACCTCCCGCGCGACCTCGCGCCCGCGCGCGTCGACCACAACGCGGCCATCCTCGTGCAGGTCAACTACGCGCCCACCACGGCGACCGACGCCACGGGCACCCTCATCATCCACTCCAGCCTGGGCAACGTGACCGTGCCGCTCAAGGGCACCGCCGCCGGCCAGCCGCACGCCGACGTGCAACCGCGCCACATCGATCTCGGCACCGTGGTGCTCGGCACGACGTCGCTGGCCACCATCACCATCACCAACACCGAGGGCGGCTCGCCGCTGCAGGTGCAGGCCTCGTGGACCGGCCAGTGCCAGCTCGACGCGGGCGTGCCCAGCCAGCAGAACACCGACTTCACGGTGCTGCCGCAGCAGATCCCCGACATCGCGCCCAACGGGTACACCGAGATCCAGGTCGCGGCGACGGCCACCAGCGAGGGGCAGATGCAGGGCATCCTCACGCTGTGCACCAGTGACCCGCAGCACCCGAGCTTCGCCATCGACGTCAACGCGTACGGCGTGCTGGCGACCGGCGGCCAGGTGGTGAAGGTGGAGATGACCTTCGACAACGGCTCCGAGAGCTTCTTCGACCAGGACATCCGCAACGTCGACATGACGCTGGAGAACCCCTACGGCTTCGTCTGCAACAAGCAGATGCCGAGCCCCACCAACTGGGGGAACTTCGGCACCGCGTCGTGGTTCGCCTTCGCGCCCAAAGACGAGCCGGAGCGCATCATCCTCTCCGACTCGCACCAGGACGGCACCTACCGCGTGCAGGTCTCGTACATGGAAGACTGCAGCTCCATCCCCACGCAGATCGTGGCCAGCATCCTCGGCATCGGCGTGGAGGCGCTGCTGGGCTACCTCACCGGCGGCATCACCATCCCCGGGCAGGACATCGGCGACATCATCCAGAGCGTGTGCGTCAGTCACAGCGGCACGAGCGGCACCATCCGCGTGTCGGTCAACGGTGCCATCGTCTCGGAGAAGGGGTTCAACCTCGGCTCCAAGGGTGACACGCAGTACGTGACCGACATCATCCGCACCACCAACTCCTCGGGCAGCACCTTCACCGCGCAATGACCATGAAGACTCTACGACTCGCGCTGCTGTGCGCGCCGGCGGCCCTCATGGCGTGCGGTGGAACCAACCCGAAGAATGACGGCGGCTCGCCCGCGGTGCCCGCCTTCCGCGGCCTGGTGGCCGACCCGACGCTGCTGGGCTTCACCTGCGTCACGCCGGGCTGCGACAACACGCAGACGGTGAAGGTGCGCTCGACGGTGAACCGGCGCATCGCGGTGAAGACCATCCGCCTGTCGTCGCCGAACCCCGAGTACACCATCATCGCCGACCAGCCGACGCCGTTCCTCCTCGGAGCGGCGGCCGACTTCCGCATCGACGTGCGCTTCGCCCCGGTGACCGCGCCGCGGCCGGAGGCCATCAAGGTGCTGGTGGACTACACCGACGCGTCGGGCGACGAGACCGACACCGAGCGCATCGACCCGGGCGAGCTCGCCATCCCCCTCGTGAAGCGCCTGGTCGGCGAAGCGAGGCTGTCGGCCGCGCCGCCGTCGGTGAACTTCGGCGTGGTGGCGGTCAGCGAGTTCTCCGAGGAGCCGGTGCGCATCACCAACTCCGGCTTCGGCAACATCTCGCTGGCACTCTCGCCGACCGACGCCGGCGTGCGCGACCTACGCGTCGACGTGCCGGGCGACGTGTCGCTGGTGCCCGACGCGGGCGTCAACGTGGGCTTCCGCTTCCAGCCGACGGTGGAGAAGTACCTGAAGACCGAAGTCACCGTGCGCTCCACCACCCCGGGCGTCGACCCACTGCCGGTGGCCGTCGAGGGCACCAGCTGGAGCGTTCCCCGCGTCACCGTCGAACCCGAGGAGCTCACGCTCGATCTCGGCGAGGTGCCGAAGGGCGGCACGGAGACGGTGACCCTCAAGGTGGCCAACGTCGGCGGGCTGCCGCTCAACATCTCGTCGCTGACCGTGACCGACCCCGGGCCCGACGGCGGCAGCCTCGGCCGCGTCACCGCGACCTTCCCCGACGATCAGACCACCGCCACGCTGCAGCCGCTGGAGCGCATCGACCTCATCGTGCAGGTCACCGGCACCACGCCCGGCTTCTTCGAGGGCAGCATCATCATCGACTCCGACGACCCGGTGCGGAACCCGTTCGAGCTGCCCCTCAAGGGCACCATCACCGAGCCCAACCTCGTCACCAACGCGCCCGACGGCGGCATCGACTGGGGTGACGTGCCGCAGGGCTGGGTGGTGTCGAAGACGCTCGAGCTGCGCAACGCGGGCTACGGCGCGGTCACCGTGTCGAACATCACCTTCGCGGGCGGCGCCTCGACGCTGCTGGCGCTCAACAACCTGCCCTCGCTGCCGTTGACGCTCAACCGCGAGGAGCGCGCCGCGTTCGACATCGAGTTCTCCGCGCGCGCGATGGTGTCGTCGCTGCCGTCGCTCTCGATTCGCGTGGAGGAGCCGGTGCCGCACAACGTGAACGTGCCGCTCAAGGCCGTGGTGAAGACCTGCGAGCAGGCGTGCCAGATCGTGCACGGCACGCCCGACTGCAACTCGCAGACGCACTCGTGCGGCATCGCCTCGTGCGACGCCAGCTGGTACGACAACGACGACGAGCCCTCGACGGGCTGCGAGTGCCGGGAGATCGACCCCAGCGGCGACCCCGGCGGTTTCTGTGGCCAGGCGCGCAGCAAGGGCACGCTGTCTGACACCGGCTCGTCGGCCAGCCACACCGGCATCATCCACGCCTCGTACGACTCCGTGGGCACGCGCACCGACGACGTCGACTACATCGCCTTCTTCGGGGAGGACTCCTCGTCGGGCCAGCTCTTCGGCGACGACTACGACGTGCGCATCAACCTCTCGACCACCGACCCGGGCATCTTCATGTGCATCACGCACTACGAGACGCCGACGGCGGCCTTCGGCGAGGGCTGCACCACCAACGAGCAGTGCGGGCTGCGCACCTACCGCAAGGAAGGCAGCTACGGCACCGAGGACGGCGCGATGTACTACATCAAGGTGTACCGCACGGCCTCGAGCGCGCCGACGTGCAACCAGTACACGGTGACCATGCAGAACAACTGAGCGCACCGCCGCCGTGAAAGACGAACGCCGCGAACTCGAATGGGTCCGCGGCGTTTTCTTTTTCAGCGGTTGATGACGAAGGCGCAGGCCGAGTCGAGCTGCACCTTGGTGCCGTCGAGCGCGTCGAGCAACTCGTCGGTGAAGGCGAGCTCCTCGCGCAGCACCTCTTCGATCTTCTTCGCGGGCACGCCCTGGTGCGACAGCGACAGCTTGATGCGCAGCATCGAGAGGTCGCGCTCGTCTTCGATGAGGGCGCGCGCGTCTTCCTTGAGCTGCTCGAGCTGCGCCTTCGCCCCGGCCAGCGCGGCCTTCGCGGCCTCGTCGACGAACTCCCGCAACTCGGGGAACGCCGCGGGCAACTCCGGCCCCTTCAGCGAGCGCCCGTCGACCTCGCGGAGCAGCTCCTTGAGCGAGCTGTCGAGCTTCGCGCGCCCGTCGGGCTGCCGCGTCACCACCTCGTGCAACAGCGAGCCAGACAAGAAGCGCGACAACTGCCGCGACGGCACGCGCGCGCCGGGCGTGGTGTCTGACGGCTCCGGCGGCACCACGTGGAAGAGGAACTCCACGCCGCGGGAGCGGATGGGCTTCTTCACCTCGAGGTACCGCGCGCCATTGCGGCCGTACGGGCCGTCACGCAAGAAGCCGAAGAGCGACTCGACCAGCGGGTGACCGGTGGCGAAGTACTCGATCTCCTCCTGCTCGACGGCGGTGTCGCGCCAGAAGGTGCCCAGCACCGTGCGCTCCTCGGTGATGTCGAAGCCCGGCAGCGCCTCCACGTTGAGCGCCTGCCCGAAGTGGAACGCGCACTGGAAGGCGTCGACCTCCTGGTCTTGATCGACCTTGATGCCGATGCGGTCGGCGAGCTCGGTGATGCACTCCTCGAGGCGCTCGTCGAGATCGCGCGCGATGCTCCACAGGCCGTCGTCGAGCGTCTCGTCGTCGTCGGGCTCGTTGCCGGTGCGCTCGTGCGCGCGAGCCACCAACTGCTTCACCTCGGCCTTGTCGAAGCTGCGCAGGTCCAACAGCGGGTCGTAGGCCTTCTTCACCTGCTCGCGGGCGGCCTTCACCTTGTCGGTGAGATCCTTCACGTAGGCGGCGCGCTGCTTCGCGGGCTCCAGCGCGAGCTCGGTGAGCCGCGGCTCGACCTCCTCCAACACCGCGTCGAGGCCGCCGACCGTCTCGCCGAACACGCCCACCGCGTCGCGCAGCACCTGCAGCACGTCGGCCGAGAAGGTGCCCGGCGCGTCGAACACGTGGATGTCGACCGGCTTGCTCTGCCCGATGCGATCGAGGCGGCCGATGCGCTGCTCCATCGTCGCCGGCGACCACGGGAGGTCGTAGTTGATGAGGTGGTGCGAGAACTGGAAGTTGCGGCCTTCACCGCCGACCTCCGTGGCCAACAACACCTTCGGGCCCTCGGGGTCGCGGAAGCGGGCCACCTGCCGGTCACGTTCGGCCAGCGGCAGCTCACCGTGGTAGCCGAGCGCCTCGACGTGCTCGTGGCGCAGCTTTGCTTGCAGCATGTGCAGCGTGTCGGAGGCCTCGGTGAAGACCAGCACCTTGGCGCGCGGCTCCTTCGCCCAGATGCTCTTCAAGAGCTTCGAGAACGCCGCGAACTTCGCGTCGCGATCGGGCAGCGCGACCCTGAGGCCCGCGAGCGCCTTGTTGGTCTTGAGCGCCGCGACGAACGCGGCCGGCGACGACTCCAGGCGCCGCACGAGGTTGGCCAGCGCCGCGCCACGCACCGACGACTCGCGCAACACCGCGAGCGCCGCGTCGCGGGCCTGGAGCTCATCCTTCCCCAGCTCCACCGGGTGCACGTGCAGCTGACGGTTCGAGAACCCGCCGACCACCGCGCGCCGGTTGCGGATGAGGCGGTCTGACAGCGAGTACGTCTCCGCGAGGTGCAGCAGCAATTCGTCGGGGTCGTCGATCTCCTGCAGCGCCTCGTCGTGGGGGAACTGCGCGGCGAGCTCCTTCACCGCCTTCGTCGCGTTCTTGCCCGAGAGCAGCGCGCGCAGCGCCTTCGAGAGTTCCTCCTGCTTCGCGAGCCGCGCCTCGAACTCCTTCGCGGTGGGCGCGGTCAGCGGGTCGATGAGCGAGAGCAGCGCCTGGTACTCGGCGGGGTCCAACTGCATCGGGGTCGCGGTCAGCAACAACAGGCCCCAGCAGTTCTTCGCCAGCGCGCTCGCGGCCTCGTAGGCCTTCTCGCCCTTGAGGTGGTGCGCCTCGTCGATGATGACGAGATCCCAGTGCGCCTCGGGCGCGCCCGCTTCCTTGCGGTACTGCTCCGAGCGCTGCAGCAGCTCGAGCGAGGTGACCACGAAGTTGAAGCGGCTCCACGGCGACACCGTGGGCTGCTCATCGAGCGACTGCTCGTAGCGCTCGGTGTCCATCAACGTGAACAGGTGGTTGAACTTGTGGAAGAGCTCCACCAGCCACTGCACGGTGAGGTGCGAGGGCGCGACCACCAGCACGCGGCGTGCGAGGCCCGAGAGCCGCAGCGCGGAGAAGATCATGCCGGCCTCGATGGTCTTGCCGAGGCCGACCTCGTCGGCGAGCACGAAGCGCGGGCGGTGCCCCGACAACACGCGCTGCACCACGCCGACCTGATGCGGCTTCACCATCACCCGCGAAGCGAGCAGCGCGCCCAACGCGTCGTTCTTACGCTCATCATCGAGCTGCAGTGCCTGCCGCCGCAGGAGGAAGTTCTTCGCGTCAGCGGTGCGGCCTTCTTTCAAGCCGGTCAGCAGGTCGGGCTTCGGCGGGAGCGCCTTGAGCTCGCTCTCCGGGTACTCGTCTTCCTTGCCGTCGTCGAAGCGCACCGCGTAGCGCTTGAGGCCGCGGCCGCCCTCTTCTTCGCGCAGCACCACGCCGGTCTTGCCCTTGAGCGTCTTGACGGCGGTGCCTTCGTCGAGCGTGGCGTGCACCAGCGCACCACCACGGGCCGACACCGTCAGCGGCTCACCATTCTCGCGCCCGGGGAATGAGACGACGGCGCGCGCGCCGCCCTCCTCGACTTCCACCAGATAGCCGACGCCCCACTCAGGCTGGGGCAGGTACTTCACCTTCATTCCGACAATGAACGAACTCATCTTCTTCGTGACGGCCTATAGCGGGCGCGGCGACGCGCCGCATCGAATCGTTGTACGAGAGCTCCCATGACGAAGCGCACCTTGTTCATCGCCGGCGCCACGGGAGCCGTTGGCCAGACGCTGGTGCCACTCGCGCTCCACCAGCAGGCGGACTTCGTGGCCCACGCCCGCCCCAGGAGCGCGGCGAAGCTGGGCCAGGTTCCCTCGGCGGTGCTGGAGCTCTCCGACCCGAAGCTGGTCGACGTGCTGCGAGACAGAACCACCGTGGTCTGCCTCATCGGCACCATGCGCAAGCGCTTCGCCGCCGGCGACACCTACGAGTCGAGCGACATCGGCGCGGTGCGCGAGCTGCTGACCGCCGCGAAGGCCGCGGGCACGGTCGACCACTTCGTGCTGCTCTCGTCGGTGGGGGCCGGCGCGCCGCGGGGTGCGTACCTGAAGGCCAAAGCGGAGGCCGAGCGCCTCGTGGTGGTCAGCGGCATCCCCTACACCATCTTCCGTCCCTCCGCGTTCGAGGACCGCGAGGGCGCCTTCGTGCCGGGCATGCGCGCCCTCACCCGCGCGCTGGGCCTCAAGAAATACGAGCCAATCAAACTCCGCGAACTCGCGGGCGCTATTCTTTATTCTTCGCTGCAGCACGGACCGCTGAATTCCATTCTTGAAGGCGCTTCATTGTGGGCCCTCGTGGCCAGGGCTCCGCGCGAATGAAGCGGGTATTGGTCAGCGCCTGTCTGCTGGGCGAGAAGGTGCGCTTCGACGGCCGCGAGAAGGGCTCGGCGAACCCCATTCTCGCCCGGTGGCTCGACGAGGGCCGCGTGGTGCGGGTGTGCCCCGAGGTGGCCGGCGGGCTGCCGGTGCCACGCCCTCCCGCCGAGCGCCGTGACGGCCGCGTACTGGCCAATGACGGGCGCGACGTAACTGCCGAGTTCGACCGTGGCGCGCGCGAAGCCTTACGCCTGATTCAGCACTTCAACATCGAGGTCGCTGTCTTGAAGTCTGGCAGCCCGTCGTGCGGGAGCGGCTTCATCTACGACGGCACCTTCACGAAGACGCGCATCGACGGCGAGGGCGTCACCACGGCGCTGCTCCGCGCGCACGGCGTGCAGGTCTTCAGCGAGCTCGACTGGGCCGCCGCCGACGCGGCGCTCACGCGAGGCTGAACCCGCCTGTCTTTGGAGGGCGTCTGGCAGGCCCCGGGCGACGGTCTGTCGCACCCCGCCCGCAGGGGTGACATTTTGTCAGTTTTGCTGCCAAAACCGCCCCGCAAGTATCTGAAATCACGAAGGAATATCTGGCACCCGGCTTGCTGTTCGCCGGCTCCGTGGAATTCGTGTTCAAGCGTCATTTCTGGGTCGTCCACCTGCTCTTCATGTTGCTGGTGGCCTGGCTCGTCGCGCGCACGGCCAACGCGTTCCTCGAGGTGCAGTTGCTGCCGCTGCCCACGGGGCGCGCCGCGAAGTCGTCAGCGACGAAGCGTGCGACCCCCATCACTGCGTTGAACCTGGAGCGCACCGCCAAGCTGCTTGGCCTGCCGCTCCCGCCGCCGGAGCCGGACGTGAAGGACCCGCCGACGCCGGTGGTCGACCTGAACGCCGCGCCGGTGCGCACCACGCTGCGGCTCAAGCTGCTGGGCACGTTGGTCAGCGAGAGCATGCCGTCGTGGTCGGTGGCGTCGATTCAAGACCTGGTGACGCTGAAGACGGCGACGTACATGCCTGACGATCTCATCCAGAACGCGAAGGTGCTGGAGATCGAACGTGAGCGGGTCATCATCCTCAACAACAACCGCAAGGAGTTCATCGACGCGAGTGGTGAGGCGGGGCCTCCGCCGGTCGCCGCGCCGGTGATGGCGCCGCCGCCGCGCGGGCCGGAGGTCGCGGCGCTGGGCACCGGCATCAAGAAGGTCGGCGACAACGACTACGAGATTCCGCGCGCGGAGATCGACAAGACGCTCGCCAACCTCAATGACGTGGCGATGCAGGCCCGCATCGTGCCGGCGTTCAAAGACGGCGTGGCGCAGGGCTTCAAGCTCTTCTCGATTCGCCCCGATTCGATCTACTCGAAGATTGGTATCCAGAATGGCGACGTCATCAAGCGCATCAATGGCTTTGACCTCAACAGCCCCGAGAAGGCTCTGGAGATCTACTCCAAGCTGAAAGAAAGCACGCGCATCGACATCGAGTACGAGCGCAACGGCGGCACCCAGCGCAGCACCTACAACGTCCGATAATCATGAAACGCACGACTCCCGCATTGCTCGCGCTGATCTCCACGCTCGCCCTCGCACAGGCGCCGGCGCCCGCGACGATTACGCCCAAGAAGCCCAGCTGCGAAGAGCAGCGCCGGAAGGGCAAGTACAACATCTATTTCGACAAGGTCGAGATCGAGAAGCTGGTGCAGACGGTGTCTGACGTCACCTGCCGCACCTTCATCCTCCCGGAGAACATCCGCGGGAAGATTTCGATCATCGGCCCTGAGAACGGCAAGGTCGAGGTCAACGCCGATCAGTTCTACGCGGCATTCCTCGCTGCGCTCGATTCGAACTCCCTCGCTGTCTACGAGCAGGGGAAGTTCATGAAGATCGTCGACAAGCAGAAGGCGAAGCAGTTCCCCATCCCCACGATCACCGACCCGGAGGGCGCGTACACCACGAACGAGCAGATGGTGACGCGCATCTTCAAGGTGCGGAACGTGGAGTTGGAGCAGCTGCGCGGCGTGCTGCAGCAGCTGGTCACCCCGCAGGGCGACACCATCCCCTTCCAGCCTGACACGCTGATCATCAATGACCTCGGCTCGAACATGCACCGCCTGGAGCGGATCATCGGCCAGTTGGATTCGAGATCAGCCGCCGATGAGATTCGCGTGTTGCAGATTCAGTACGCGACCGCGCAGGACGTGGCCGACAAGATCCAGAAGCTGTTCGAGAACAAGAGCGGCAAGCCGGGGCAGAAGCCGGGCCTCGCCGCGGCGCCGAACGTGGCCAACGTGGCGGGCAAGCCGGGAGAGGACACGGGCGGCAGCAGCGGCCCGGCGACGCTCTCGCAGATCATCCCCGACGAGCGCACCAACAAGCTGATCATCATCGCGAGCCCCAGCGGCTTCGAGCGCATCATGTCGCTGGTGAAGGAGATCGACATCCCCATCTCCGGGGAGGGCCGCATCAACGTCTACTACCTGGAGAACGCGAACGCCGAAGACGTGGCCTCCACGCTGCAGACGCTGGCGCAGGGCACCGCGAACAAGCCGAAGACCGGCGCGCCGCCGAAGCCCGGTGCAGCCGCCGGCGGGGCCGCGGAGCTCTTCTCGGGCGAGGTGAAGGTCAGCGCCGACAAGGCGACCAACTCGCTGGTGATCATCGCCAGCCAGTCTGACTTCCGCAGCCTGGTGCGCGTGGTGGAGAAGCTCGACGTGCGGCGCCGGCAGGTGTTCGTCGAGGCGGTGATCATGGAGGTCAACCTCGATCGCAACTCCGACCTCGGCATCAACCTCCACGGCGGCCTGCCGGTGAGCGACGGCCAGGGCGGCACGATGCCGATCTTCTTCGGCACCAAGTACGGCGGGGGCTCCGGCCTGCCGCCGTCGCTGTCGATCGCGAACCTGGTGAGCATGAGCGGCTTCCTCGCGGGCCTGCAGGGCCCGACGATCCCCAACCTGACCATCGGCGGCGTGCAGATCCCCGCGTTCGGCATCGTGATCAACGCCATGCAGAAGTCGAGCGACGTGAACGTGCTCTCCACGCCGCACATCCTCACCACCGACAACGAAGAGGCGGAGATCACCGTCGGTCAGAACGTGCCCTTCCAGTCGGGCTACTCCACGGGCCTCGGCCTGGGCGGCCTCGCGGGCCTGAGCGGGCTCGGCGGCGCCTCGGGGTTGACCTCGAGCCTGGGTGGGTTGGGCGGCCTCGGCGGGTTGGGCGGCCTCAGCGGCATCGGCGGCGGCTCGGCGTTCGGCAGCATCCAGCGCCAGAACGTCGACCTGAAGCTGTCGGTGAAGCCGCAGATCAACGAGAGCGACTACGTGCGCCTGGTCATCAACGAGTCGACCGAGGAGATCGCCTCGTCTGACCCGGTGCTGGGCCCCACGACCAGCAAGCGCAGCGCGAAGACCACGGTGGTCGCGAAGGACCAGGAGACGGTGGTCATCGGCGGCATCATGCAGGACCGCATCGTGGAGTCGGTGTCGAAGACGCCGATCCTCGGAGACATCCCGCTGCTGGGGAACCTGTTCCGTCAGCAGACGCGCCGCAAGGTGAAGACCAACCTGCTGCTCTTCTTGACGCCGTACATCATCCGCGACGGCTCCGACTTCCGCCGCATCTTCGAGCGCAAGATGCGCGAGCGTCAGGAGTTCGTGGAGCAGTTCTACGGCGCGACCACCGGCTACGACGTGGCCATCGACTTCGAGCGCAAGGCGGGCCCGCTGGCGCGCGTCGGGCAGATCGTCGTGAAGGAGATGAACAAGCTCGAGAACGGCGGCCCGGGCAACGGCACCGAGAAGGTCATCGCGCCGTCGGGCGACACCCGGGGTACCACGGAAGGTGGCGCGAAGCCGGAGGGCGAGCCGCGCACCACGCCGGAGACTGAAACGCCGACCGCCGCGCCAGACGCCGCCCCGCCGCCGGCAGAGACGCCCTCGGAGACCCCGTAGCCATGAACGGCAGCACCGACCTCAGCGAGCCCTCGGTCACGGAGCAGACGCGGCTGGTGTCGCACGCGCCGGCGTACCTGTTCGGGCGCCCGCTCGGGGAGATCCTCATCGAATCGTTCGGCCTCGAGCGCGCGAAGCTCGAGGAGGCGCTCGTCGCGCAGGGTGAAAAAGGCGGGCGGCTCGGCGAGGTGTTGATCGGCATGAAGGTCGTCACCGACGAGCAGGTGACGCGCGCGCTCGCGGCGCAGCTCGACCTCGAGTACCTCGACCTGATCTCCATCGACGACGTCGACGGCGAGCTGGTGAAGAACGTCCCCATCAACTTCGCGAAGTTGTCGAAGTTCATCCCGCTGAAGCGTGAAGGTGACTTCATCGCCATCGCGGTGGCCGACCCGCTCGACACCGCGGTCATCGATCATGCACGCGAGCTGCTCAACGGCGAGATCATCGCCAAGCTGGCGCGCGGCACGACGATCATCGACGCCATCAACTCCGTCTACGACCGCTCCGTCAACGAAGCGGACCAGGTCGTCAGCGAGATGGAGGCGCAGGACCTCGACGCCGCCGAACAGGTGTTGGAGTCCGACCAGGACCTCCTCGACACCGGCGACGAAGCGCCGATCATCCGCCTCGTGAACTCGCTCTTGTTCCGCGCGGCGAAGGAGCGCGCGTCGGACATCCACATCGAGCCGATGGAGAAGGAGCTGGCGGTGCGCTTCCGCATCGACGGCGTGCTGCAGAACATCATCAAGCCGCCGAAGCGCTACCAGAACTCGATCATCAGCCGCGTGAAGATCATGGCGCAGCTGAACATCGCCGAGAAGCGCCTGCCCCAGGACGGCCGCATCAAGATCAAGCTGGCCGGCCGCGACATCGACATCCGCGTCTCCACGATTCCGACCGTGCACGGCGAGAGCATCGTCATGCGTCTGCTCGACAAGAGCGCGACGCTGCTCGACCTCGGCGAGATCGGCATGAACCCCGACATCCTCGGGAGCATGGACGAGCTGATTCGCCGCGCGCACGGCATCATCCTCGTCACCGGCCCCACGGGTTCAGGCAAGACGACGACGCTCTACGGCGCGCTCACGCGCATCAACACGCCGGAGGTGAAGATCCTCACCTGCGAAGACCCGGTCGAGTACCAGTTGAAGGGCATCAACCAGATGCCGCTCAACCCGAAGATCGGGCTGACGTTCGCCTCGGCGCTCCGCGCGTTCCTCCGGCAAGACCCCGACATCATCATGGTGGGCGAGATCCGCGACAAGGAGACGGCGCAGATCGCCATCGAAGCGTCGCTCACGGGTCACCTCGTGTTCTCCACGGTGCACACCAACGACTCCGCGGGCGCCGTCACGCGTCTGGTGGAGATGGGCATCGAGCCGTTCCTGGTGTCGTCGTCGCTGATGGCGGTGATGGCGCAGCGCCTCGTGCGCCGCGTGTGCAAGGAGTGCCGCGAGCCGTACGAGCCGACCGAGGAGGAGATCTCCAAGCTGGGCATGAGCATGGACCGCTTCCGCGCGCTGGGCGGCGGCACGGTGTACCGCGCGAAGGGCTGCGCGGCGTGCAACCGCGTGGGCTACCGCGGCCGCAGCGGCGTGTACGAGCTGCTGATCCTCGACGACGACATCCGCCAGCTGATCTTGAAGAACGTCGACTCCGGCACGGTGAAGAAGAAGGCCATGGAGAAGGGCATGCTCACGCTGCTCGACGACGGCGCGCTGAAGATCGCGCGCGGTGAGACCACCATCGCCGAGGTCCTCTCCGTCACGCAGGAGGACCTCTAAAAGCGCCATGGCGGTCTTCGAATACAAGGGCCTCAACGCCGCAGGTAAGAACGTCACCGGCCTCAAGGAGGCCGAGAGCGCGAAGGGTCTGCGCGCGGCGCTGCGCAAAGACGGCATCTTCCTCACCGACATCGTCGGGCAGAGCGAAGGCAAAGGCGGCAAGCCGGGCGCGCCGCAGTCGATGTTGAGCGGCGGTGACGTCAACTTCCGCAAGCTGGCGGGCGGCGGCATCAACACCGACGACATCGCGGTGATGACGCGCCAGCTGGCCACGCTGCTCAAGGCCGGTGTCTCGCTGGTCGAGGCGCTGAGCGCGATGGTCGACCAGGTCGAGAAGGAGAAGTTGAAGCGCATCCTCTCCGACGTGAAGCAGAACGTGAACGAGGGCAAGTCGCTGGGCGACGCGCTCAACACCCACGTGAAGGTGTTCGGCCCGCTGTTCGTGAACATGATCCGCGCGGGCGAGAGCTCCGGCGCGCTCGACGCGGTGCTGCTGCGCCTCGCGGAGTTCACCGAAGGCCAGGCGCGCCTGCGCCAGAAGATCGTCGGCGCGATGATCTACCCGGCGATCATGATGGTCATCGGCGGCGGCGTGTTGATCATGCTGATGACGGTGGTGGTGCCGAAGGTGACCAAGATCTTCGACGACATGAAGGTCAACCTGCCGTGGACCACGAAGCTGCTCATCGCCTCGTCGAACTTCCTGCAGGACTACTGGTTCCTCGTGGTGCCGATGCTGATCGCCGCGGCGTTCCTCTTCTACCGGTGGACGGGCTCGGAGAGCGGCAAGCCGGTGTGGGACCGCATCGTGCTGCGGGTGCCGGTGTTCGGACCGCTGGTGCGGCAGCTGGCGGTGGCCCGCTTCGCGCGCACCCTGGCCACGCTGCTCAAGTCGAGCGTGCCGCTGCTCAACGCGCTCGACATCGTGAAGAACGTGATCACCAACTCCACGATGTCGGCGGTGGTCGACACCGCGCGCGACGCGATTCGTGAAGGTGAGAGCATCGCCAACCCGCTCAAGAAGTCGGGCGAGTTCCCCCCGCTCGTGTACCACATGGTCGGCATCGGCGAGCGCTCAGGGCAGCTCGAAGACATGCTGCTCAACGTCGCCGAGAACTACGAGTCGAGCGTCAACGTGCGCATCGGCGCGCTCACCGCGCTGCTCGAGCCGATGATGATCGTGCTGATGGGCGCGGTCATCGCCTTCGTCGCCTTCTCCATCCTCATGCCGATTCTGCAGATGAACTCCATGGTGCGCTGAGCACCACGAAAGGAAGCCCCATGAACACCAACCTCCGCAACCGCCGCCGTAAGGGCATGACGCTGATCGAGATCATCGTCGTGATCACCATCCTCTCGTTGCTGATGGCCGCCGTCGGCATCGCCGTCATCCCCCAGCTCGACCAGGCGAAGGTCGACCGCGCGAAGATGGACATCGCGAACATCAACAACGCGCTGAAGACCTACTACGCGAAGAAGGGCAACTACCCCGACACCGGCGCGGGCCTGAAGGCGCTCGTCGACGCGCAGATCCTCGAGAAGCCGCCCGTCGACCCGTGGGACCACGAGTACGTCTACGTGAAGGAGGGCAACAAGCCCGTCATCATCTCCTACGGCAAGGACGGCGCGCCCGGTGGCGCTGACGGCGACGCCGACATCTCGTCGAAGGACCTCGACGCCAAGAAGTGACCCGATGAAGCGCCCTGCCCGCCATAGCCGCACCTCCACGCGTGGCATGACGCTCATCGAGATCGTCGTCGCGCTGATGATCGTCGCCGTGTTGTTCGCGGCGGTGACCTTCAGCGTCGGCGCGCTCACCGGCGCGAAGGCCAAGGAGTCGTCGACCGAGCTCGCGGGCACCATCCGCGCGCTGTACGACACCGCGGCGCTGTCGGGCAAAACGTGCCGCATCGTCTTCACGCTCCCCGAGGAGCGCGATGAAGAGACGCCGGTCAGTTGGCGCGCGGAGTGCGCGGCCGGCAGCACCACCGCCTCGGCCAAGCGCGACGACGAGCTCGCCGACGCGCGCAAGAAGGCGAAGGACAAGGTCGACGAGAAGAAAGACGACCGCTTCCGACGGCTCGACTCCGACGACGCGCCCACCCTGCAGGAGCTGCAGGCGCAGGAGGAGAAGCGCGTGAACGACGCCGCGCAGTATTCGAACTTCTCGAACGACGACGTCGCCGAGAAGACGCTGCCGTCGAACGTGCACGTGGAGGTGTGGACGCAGAAGCAGCGCGAGCGCACCAGGCACGGCATCGCGTACCTCTACTTCTTCCCGCAGGGCTACACCGAGCGCGCGCAGGTCTGGCTGCGGCAGGGCGACAACGTGTGGACGCTCGCCATCTCGCCGCTCACCGGGAAGACGAAGATCTACTCCGAAGATCTCGAGGTGCCGCGGTCATGAAGCTCTCCACGCGCGCCTTCACGTTGCTCGAGGTCGTGGTCGCCCTGTCGATCCTCGCGGTGTCGCTGGTCGCGGTGTTGGACATCAACTCCAACGCTGTCTACGCGCACGTGTACGCGAAGAAGCTCACCGTCGCGACGCTGCTCGCGCGCTCGAAGATGACCGACCTCGAGCAGAAGCTGTACGACGAGCCGCTGCCCGCCGACGACGACGAAGACTCCGGCGACTTCAGCGAAGAGGGCTGGCCCAGCTACAAGTGGCGCGCGAAGATCATCGTGCCCAAGACCAACGGGCTCTCGCCTGATCAGCTCTTCGGCGCGCTCTTCGGCATCCCGCTCATGGGCGACGGCAGCAACGGCGGCGCCGACCCGACCTCGCTCATCCAGACGATGATGGGGGGCGGCAGCATGGGCGCTGGCGCGATGGCCGGCGCACAGCAGGCTGCGGGGGCCGCGGCGCAGGGTGGTGGCCTGATGGGGCTGCTCGGGCCCATGGCCGGCATGGCGCAGCAGCAGTTCACCCAGATGGTCGACCAGCTGCAGAAATCGGTGCGCGAGGTGCACCTCACTGTCAGCTGGAAAGAGGGGAAGATCACCGAGAGCATCGACCTCGTCACGCACGTGGTCTCGCTCGGGCCCGGCAGCGACGTGAACGGCGGCGCCGCGATGGCGCAACAGGCCGCGGCCACGGGGAACACGAACGGCCCCGGCACAGGCTACGTGCGCCCCGACGGCACCGCGGCACGCAACCCGAAGCAGTGCCCCAGCGGCGCCGGCATGTGTGACGACGACGGCACGCCGGTCATGCCCGCCGCGCAGAATGGCCTCGTCGGCGGTGGTGGCGGCACGTTGCCCGCGCTGCCAGGGCTCCCGGGGATGAACCTCAACGGCCTCGGGGCGGTGAAGCGATGAACCGCCGCGGCTTCACCTTGATGGAGATCGTGATCGCCATCGCCATCACCGCGTTCATCGGCGCGGTCATCGGCGTCAGCTTCAACACGACCATCGTCAACAAGGACATCATCGAGAGCCAGTCGGAGCACTACCGCATGCTCCGCGCGGCGATGAGCCGCATGACGCGTGAGATCTCCGCCGCGTACGTGAGCGATCGCTACGACCCGAAGCGCTACCGCGATCAGTACGACCGCCCGACGAACTTCATCGGCTCGCGCGACAAGCTCACCTTCAGCACGCTCTCGCACCAGCGCCTCTACGCCGACGCCAAGGAGTCGGATCAGATGGTGGTGGAGTACTCCATCAAGAAGTCGCCCGACCCGAAGGCCAAGGGCCGCGACGATCTCGTGCGCCGCGAGAAGGTCATCCTCGAAGAGCGCATGGATCACGGCGGCACCGAAGACTCGCTCTTCGAGGGCGCGAAGAAGATCGAGTTCGCCTACTGGGACTCGCAGAAGAAGGAATGGGAAGACGAGTGGGACACGCGGCGCACCGAGCGGAAGGCGCTGCTCCCCACGCGCGTGAAGATCACGCTCTACGCCGTCGATGAGACCGGCAAAGAGGTGAAGTACACGACGCAGGCGCGCATCATGTTGAACACCGAGTTCCCGAGGTACCAATGAGGAACCGGAGCGCAAAGAGCGAGCGCGGCATCGCCATGCTGCTGGTGCTGGTGGGCATCGCGGTGCTGACGCTGGTGGCCAACGAGGTCCGCTACAACTCGGTGGTGGAGCTGCGCCTCGCCACCAACCAGCGCGACGAATTGCGCGCGCACTACCTCGCGAAGTCGGGCATCGGCCTCTCGCGCATGATGCTGCGCTTCCAGAAGCAGTTGGATCAGATCCAGATCCCCAACTTGAGCGGCATGCTCGCGCAGTTCACCGGCGGTGCGGCGCCGGGCGCGGGCGGGCTCCCGGGCATGCCGGGGGGCGCGGGCGGCGGCGGCATGTCGATTCAGCTGTGGCGCATGGCGAAGATCGACTGCCAGATGCTCGCGCAGATGGTGCCGGAGTTCGACGAGAAGGGGCGCCCCATCGCCGACTCGGCGTTCGGCAAGAGCAGCAGCAAGAAGTTCGACTTCGACGAAGAGAACCCGGAGCTCGCGGCGGCGCAGCACGACCGCAAGTTCGGCAGCTTCACGGGTTGCTTCGAGTCGAAGATCAGCGACGAAGAGGAGCGCATCAACCTCGCGAAGCTCGACGCGCCGTCAGGCACCTCGCTGGGTCTGCTGATGCAGCTGGTCGCCACGCTGGGCGACAAGAAGTTCGAGTTCCTCTTCGACAAGGAAGACAGCAACCGCCTCAAGCTGACGCCCAACGAAGTCATCGTGAACATGCGTGACTGGGTCGACGAAGACGAGACCGGCACCACGCTGAACTTCTCCGGCTCCGGCGACCCCTTTCAGAAGGGCTTCAGCGACGAGAACAGCGGGTATTCGAAGTACGACCCGCAGTACCGCGCGAAGAACGCGCGCTTCGACAGCCTCGACGAGCTGTACATGGTGCACGGCGTGAACGACCGCTTCATGGCGGCCTTCAAGGACAAGCTCACCGTCTACCCCGACGTGAACTCCAAGCTGAACATCAACACCGACGACCCGATCCTGCTCGAGGTCGCGATCCGCTCCATCACCGACCCGCTGCGCCCCGACCCGCGCCTCGCCGACCCGGTGTTCATGGACACGTTGATCAAGAAGATCCGCGCGGCGCGCGTGTTCGCGCTGTTCGGCATGAGCGTGAATGACTTCATCAACATCGTCGCGGCGTCGGGCGTGCCGGTGAACGGCAGCGTGCAGAACAACGTCGCCGGCAACCGCATCATCGGCGACAAGAGCCAGACCTACCGCGTCACCGTCACCGGCACCGCCGGCGACGTCACCCGCACCATCACCGCCGTCGTCAGACTCGACAACACGCTCGGGCGGCTCGTCTACTGGAGAGAGGAATAACCCATGGCCCGTGTCCTCGGCCTCGACCTCGGCAGTCACGCGGTGAAAGCCGTGATCGTCGAGACCAACTATCGCGGCGGCGGAGCGGTGAAGACCGTGACCTCCGTGCCTTTGCCGGCCGACGGCGAGCGCCACGAGCGCTTGCGGGCGGCGCTCGCGCAGCTGGCGCAGCAGCACCTGGTCGCCGACAGCGTCACCGTCGCGATGCCCGGTACAGCGCTCGCCACGCACCCCATCACCCTGCCCTTCGCCGACCCGAAGAAGATCGAGTCGACGCTGGCCTTCGAGGTCGAGAGCCAGCTCCCGTACGACCTCGACGACGCGGTGTTCGACCACCAGCTCTGGCACGCCGACGACAAGGGCGCGCAGCTGTTGGTGGGCGTGGCGCGCAAGAGCGAGCTCAAGCCGGTGCTCGAGCAGCTCGCGGAGGCGAAGCTCGACCCGAAGGTCGTCACCCACGCGGCGCTCGCGTACCAGAACGTCATCGCCACGCTGCCCGCGAACATCGTCGACCCGGGGCACGCGGTGGCGGTGCTCGACCTGGGCCACGAGCGCTGCAGCCTCGCCATCGGGAAGCCGGGCGGCGCGGTGGAGTTCGCGCGCACCTTCGCCGGCGGCGGCTTCGCGCTGACCCGCGGGCTCTCCAACGAGTTCAAGATCAGCCTCGCCGACGCCGCCGCGTGGAAGGAGCAGCACGGCGCGGTGGGTGACGAGGTGGTGGGCGCCGAGTCGGAGCGCGCGGCGGGCGTGTTCATGCGCGCGCTGCAGCCGGTGCTGCGCGATCTGCGCTCGACCATCAAGTCGTGGGTGGCGCGCTCGAAGTCGCAGGTGGGCCTGGTGTTGCTCTGCGGCGGCACCGCGCAGCTCAAAGGGCTCGCTGGGCAGCTGGCGAACGACCTGCAGATCCCCACGCGGTTGCTGGAGACGCCTCCGGAGCTTGGCGGCATCGTCTACGCGCAGGCCTGGGCGCTGGCGCTGCGCGGGTCGACGTCGGGGGCGAAGGCGCCGCGCTTCAACCTGCGCCGCGGCGAGTTCGCGTTCAAGAGCGACTTCGATTTTGCCAGTGACAAGATGGGTCAGCTCGGCGCGTTCGCGGCGATCCTCTTCGTGTTGATGATCGCCAGCGGCATGGTGCGCAACTCGGTGCTCACGCGGCGCGACAAGCAGGTCGACGCGGTGCTGTGCGAGATCACCCAGAAGATCCTCGGCAAGTGCGAGAAGGACTTCACCATCGCCACCTCGATGCTGCGCGGCCAGGAGAGCCCGGCGGCCGGCATCCCCAACCGCTCCGCCGCCACGCTGCTCGCGGAGCTGACCGCGCACGTGCCCCCGGAGATGGACGTCACCTTCGCGGAGATGGTCATCGACATGGACCGCATCTCGCTGCGCTGTGAAACGGCGAGCTCGAAGAACCTCGAAGACCTCATCAACTCGTTGAAGACCTACAAGTGCTTCAAGGAGGTCAACGAGGGGAAGATCGAGAAGTCGAAGGACGGCTCCAAGGTGTCGAGCCGCCTCGAGATCCAGGTCGAGTGCCCCGGTGAGGCGGAGGAGAACAACGGATGAGCGCCCTGACCGACCTCCAGACCCAGCTACAGGCCCAGCTCGCGGCGTTGAGCGCGCGCGAGAAGCGCATGCTCGGCGGCGCCGCGGCGGCGGTGACGATCTTCATCGTCTTCATGGTGATCTTCAGCTTCGGCCGCACCGCCGATTCGATTCGCGACCGCACCGCGAAGAAGATCGTGCAGCTCGACGAGGTGCAGACGCTCGCCTCCGGCTACCGCGAGGCGAAGGCGAAGCAGGACCAGCTCGAGAACCAGCTCCGCGCGTCGAACGTGCGCCTGGTGAGCTACCTCGAAGACAAGGCCAAGCCCGCGGGCATCGATCTCCCCTCGATCAACCCGAAGGCCGACATCCCGCTCGAGGGGTCGAAGATCATCGAGAGCAGCGTCGAGGTGACGCTCACCGACGTGAAGGTGAACCGCCTCATCGACTTCATGACCGCGGTCGAAGCAGGGCCCGGCGTCGTGAAGATCAAGTACCTGCGCCTGGAGCCCCGGCCCGCGCAGGAGACCGTCACCGCGTGGCTCACCATCGCCACCTACAAGTTGAAGTGAGTCATGGCCCAGAAACAGACCGCCTTGTGGAAGCGCATCCTCGGGTACACGGCGTTCGCGCTGGTGTCGCTGGTGCTGATGTTCTTCGTCACCTTCCCCTACGACGCGCTCCGCGAGCGCATCCGCATCGAGGCTGACAACGCCGGGTACTTCGTGCGCATCGGCTCCATGGGGCCGGGCTTCTTCGCGGTGCGCGCGAGCGACGTGAAGATCAGCAAGAAGTCAGACGCCGACCCGCCGCCGGAGGCGCTGCAGATCGACTCGCTGAGCATCGGGCCGTCGCTCATGCCGCTGGGCGTGAAGGTGAAGGCCGGCGTGCTGGGCGGCACCGTCGCCGCGAAGGTCGGCGCGCTCGGCGCGACGCGCGTGGTGGTCGACGCCGACGATCTCGACCTCACCAAGGGCAACTTGAAGGGGTTCTCGGGCATCGACTTCTCCGGCACCATCGCCGCGCACGTCGACCTCACGCTGCCGAAGAGCGCCGCCGGGCCCAACGCGCCCGCCGAACCCGACCTCTCGCAGGCCAGCGGCTCCATCACGCTGACCACCAACGCGCTCGCGGTGAACGGCGGGCAGGCGACCATCGCGATTCCCCAGTTCGGGCCGGAGCCCACGCCCGTCGATCTCCCGAAGATCGTGCTCGGCGACCTCACCGGGAAGATCTCCATCGACAAGGGCGCGGCGAAGGTCGACGAGTTCAAGTCGAAGAGCCCTGACCTCGAGCTCGGTCTCTCCGGCACCATCAAGCTGGCCAAGAAGGTCGACTACTGCGAGCCGCAGCTCGAGGTGCGCGTGAAGCCCGACCCGGAGTTCCAGAAGCGCCTCGGGCTCCTCGGCAGCGCGCTGTCGATGATCGGCAGCGACCCGAAGGACCCTTCGTGGCGCATGGGCCGGCTCACCGGCTACCTGAGCCGCCCGCAGTTCCGCTGACCGTCAGCCCGCGTCTTCGTCGAAGCGCCACCCGTGCTCGAGCGGCGCCAGCGTCGCGAGGTGCGCCTCCGCGCTCGCGTGGATCTCGCGCACGTGCTCGGGCCCGAAGCGATCGAGCGTGCTGAGCAACGGCCGCAGCCGCACGTTCTTCGCCAGCAGCGCGCGGTGGCGATCGAGGAAGCGCCAGTACAGCGCGTTGTAGGGGCATGCGTTCGGCCCCACGCGCTCGTCGGGGTCGAAGCGACAGCGCGCACACGGCGCCTCCGCGGGCCGCGCGCCGGGGAAACCGGTCTGCCGCTTGAGGTACGCGGCGCTGGCGACGTACGGCTTGCTGGTGAACGCCGCGGTGCCGAACAGGCCCATGCCCACCACGTTGGGCAGCTCCACCCACTCGTACGCGTCGACGAAGGCTGCCCAGAACCAGTGCGAGACGGAGCGCGGGTCAATGCCCGCCAGCGTCGCGTAGTTGCACAGCACCATCAGCCGCTGGATGTGGTGCGTGTAGCCGGTGTCGCGCACCGACCGCACCGCTTCCCGCAGACACTGCATTTCGGTCGCGTCAGGCTCCCAGAAGAACTTCGGCAGCGGCCGCGTCGCGCCCAGCTGGTTCGCGTCGCGCAGCCCGGGCATCAGGTGCCAGTACACGCCGCGGATGAACTCCCGCCAGCCGATGACCTGGCGAATGAAGCCCTCGGCGCTGGCCAGCGAGACCTTGCCCTCGCGGTACTTCCGCTCGGCGGCGCGCGCGAGCTCCTCGGGGCGCAGCAGCCCGAGGTTGAGCGGCACCGACAACAGCGAGTGGAACAAGAAGCGCTCGTCACTGCGGATGGCGTCTTCATACGGCCCGAAGCCGTCGAGCCGATGTTCGATGAAGTCGTCGAGCCACGTCAGCGCCTGCGCGCGCGTCACCGGCCAACCGAACGGCTCGGCGTGGCCCCACGGTGCGACGAGCTGCGCCCAGCGAGCCACGCGCGACGTCAGCGCGTCAGGTGTGAACCAGGGAATCGGAGGCGGAACCACCCCCCGCGCGTGCTTGCGGTTCTCCGCGTCGAAGCTCCACTTGCCGCCTTCGGGTTTGCCTTTGCTGTCGACCAACAGCCCGAGGTGCTGGCGCATCTCGGCGTAGAAGCGGTCCATCCGCAGCTGGCCGCGTTGCCGGCTGGCCCAGGCGCGGAACTGCTCCCGGCTCCACAAGAAGTGGCCGCCCTGCCCTCCATCGGCGTGCAGCTCGAGCGGCAGCTCCGACGCCAGCGCCGAGAGCCGTTGGTGCACCGCGTACTCGCGTGGCTCGGTGAGGTGCAGCGACGCGGGCCGCGCGCTCGCGAAGAACTGACGCAGCCCGGTGGCGTAGTCATCGGCGACGCGGTGCTCGACGTGAAAGCCCGCGGCGCGGCGCTCCTCGACGAAGTGCCGCAGCGAGCTCACCACCAGCGTCAGCTTCTGCCGGTGCCACGGCAACGCGGTGGCCTTGGCGCGCGTCTCCAGCACGAGGAGCTGCCCGTCACGCGGCGTCTTCGGGAACGCGGCGAGCGTGGGGTCCTGGTCCCACGGGAGGACGACGGTGACGCGGCCCAACGCGCGCTCCGCCGGAGCTGCGGCTTCTTTCGGGGTCAGGGAGTGCGTCGACGCCACGCAGGCACTCTGGCTGCTCGCCGCCCGCTCGGCTACGGCGCCGTCTCGCTCAGCGCCGCGTCGTCGTAGCCCTCCAGCACCACCACCGACAGCGCGGCGCCTTGCGGCTTCGCCAGCACCTTCACCGCGCGCCCCTCGCGCACGAAGACGCCGGGCTCCCGTTCGCGCCACCCGCCTGACGGCAGCACGCTGCGGTAGAAGTCGATGATCTCCGCCTCGGTGGCCTTCGCGGTGAACGACAGCGCCGAACCCTGCTCCACGTTGAAGGTGGTGACGTGCTGCGCGGCGGGGAAGACCGGCAGGCCGCTCTTCGTCGCGGGCTTGCGGTGCCCCAGATCTGCCGCGCCCAGCATCAACGTGGTGGTGCCGTCGGGCTCCGGCCACCCGTAGACGAGGAAGCTCACCATCTGCGTCGCGTCGAGCGCCATCACGCGCGGCGCGTCGAAGCCCGGCATGCGCGCGCGGCGCGGCAGGTAGAAGCCCTCGCTCACGACGCGGCGCGCGTAGTGCTCCAACAGGTCCTTCAACTTCCACTTCGAGCGCGCGGCGTAGACCACGATGGGCAGGCCGTTGTTGTCGAGCCGTTTACCGACCGGCACCAGCGTCAACACGCCGGGCACGTCCCACGAGTAGGGAGGCGCTCCGGCATCAGGCGACGCGCTCAGCGCGAGCGCCAGCACCAGCGCGGTCACGGGCACGGCTTGCCGAGGAAGCAGGTCCGCCCGGTGCGCGCGTAGGGCACCATGCCGCCGGGCACGTTGGCGCCGCCGGTGACGAACTCGTGCGCGCCCTCGCCGCCCAGCGTCTGCGTCATGTTGTTCTCGACGCTGACGTAGCTGAACTGGAAGGGCGTCAGCGACGGGTTGCCGGCGTACGTCGCGGCGAACGCGATGGCCGGCCCGAGGTCGGGCGCGAAGAGGTGCTCGACCATGCTGCGGTACGTGCCGGTCTTGCACGCGGTATCACACTCGTTGGTCTCGCTCCCCGACAGGCCCCAGTCGTTCGACAGCACCAACAGCCGCCCCGGGCACGTGGCGCCGGTGGGGAACCCCATGCTGCACAGGTGCATCGTGCTGCGCTCGAGCACCGGCGCGTGAAAGAAGCCACCCTCGCTGCGCATCATGAAGTCGGTGGGGATCCGCACCGCCGTCAGCTTCGCCGACGCCTCGCACGAGTAGCCGCCGGTGCGGTGGTAGAGGTCGGAGAACGGCTGCGGCTGGCCCCACTGCGTCGGCGACGGGCCGAAGCTGCGCCGGTAGCACTTCACGTCGAGCGAATCGCCCTGGGTCAGCGCGCGCGTCACCGTCGAAGGCGGGTTGTCCAACGTCGGGTCGAAGCCGCTGAAGATGTTCTCCGCGCGCTCCGCGATGCCGTCGTCGGGGTCGCCGCTCGACACGGTGGCGTTGAAGGGCGTGTCGTTGTCGCTGGCGTTGAAGTGCTGCACGCGGCTGCCGCTGCCGTCCCACACCGCGAACGTCGCCGCGTCTTGCACCTTGAGCGAGAGCTGCGCGTACTCGGCCATGTAGATGCCGATGAGCAGCATGGGCACGATGACCAGCACGCCCAGCGCCAGCTCCACGGTGGCTTGCCCGCGCCGCATCAGTGGATCCCCTTGTAGCCGTTGGAGAGCAGCGCGTTCCACGCGTCTTGCGGAATGGCGGTGGTGACGTCGCGCGGCGAGCCGTCGACATCGGCCGGCGCCAGCGTCGCGCGCCAGAACGGGTTCAACAGGTTGGGGAACTCCTGCCACCCCGACTGACCCTGCCCGTGCCGGTGGTAGTAGACGATGGCCGTCGCGTACGCGGTCTGGAGCGGGAAGCGCATCGAGGTGCCGTCCCACTTCGTGCTGTCCTTGCCGAAGCTGAACTGCAGCTCCCACGGGAAGCGCTGCACGCCGACGTTGCGCTGCAGCGCGACCAGCAGCTTGGGCTGCCCCCACGCGTCACCCTCGGAGTCGCGCGGCTTGAAGGCGCCGGTGCGCACCCAGACCGACGGGCAGATGGTGCACTTGCCCATGGTGTGGCGGTCGATCTCGTCGGCGTGCGTGTCGTCTTGCCCGTCGTCGGGCGCCCAGGTGTGATCATCGGCGTGGTTCTCGAGATCGGTCGAGCGCAGGTGCGAGGTGACGGGTGAAGTGCCGGAGCAGCTGCCCGCGCCCACCGTGACGCTGCCGTGATCATCGGCCCACGCGAAGGTCGTCTCGGGCGAAGTTCCGTGGTTCATCGACGCCGCCCAGTACGCGCTGCCGGTGACCGCGGAGGGCGTGAAGGTGACGTGGTGGTTCGCGGCGATCTGCGCGAGGTCGCCGGCCACCTTGTCGGGCACCACGCCGCGCCCGGTGATGAACGGCTCGCCGCCGCGCGTGCCCATGGCGGCGTAGAGCATGTGCACGCTCCACGCGCCGTCATCGGAGAACGTGGTGAGGCCGGCGCCGCCGAAGGCCTCGAACACCTCGTTGCGGCTGATGTGGTTGTTGATGCACGTCACCTGCTGCACGTGCGCCTGGTTGATGACCTGCGTGGTGAGGCCGGAGCAGTCGATGAGCGACTGCAGCGAGGTGCCCGCGGTGTCGGCGTAGTCGCGGAGCGCGCTGATCTGCCCCTGGATGGCCGCCGAGGAATCACCGGCCGCGTTGTCCATCGTGCGCCAGCTGGCCAGCGGCATGGTGTTGTTGCGGTAGTCCTTCACCGCGTTCCGGAAGCCGGCGAGGTCGGCTGAAGCGCCCCCGTCGGCCGCGCAGCCGCCGCTCGCGTTGTTGGCGGCGTCTTCGGCGGCGGAGGTCATCGCGCGGGCGTACGAGGTCCAGTCGATGAGCGATTGATCAGCGGCCTGGGCCACCCAGTACGAGACCTCCACGCGGTTGGTGAGCGCGTTGTTGTTGAACACGCGCGCGGTCGCGACGGCGTTGGTGAAGACCGCGGCGTCGGCGAGGTTCTGCAGCTCGTGCTTCTGGCGAATGCGCAGCCCCAGCCCGATGGTCATCGTCACCATCAGCGTGACGAGCAACGTCGTCAGCGCGAGCAACACCATGTTCTGGCCGCGGGGAGCTCTCATGGCGAGGGGATGCAGTGCTGCGGGTTGAAGTAGCCGGGCCACGGCGGCGTCATCATGCGCATCGCCGCGGTGCCCACCACGGGGAAGGCGTACTGGCCGGCCTGGTAGCGCGTGTTGAACTCCGTGGCGAAGGCGCCGAGGCTCGCGGGCCCGTTCGACCAGTTCGACTTCTGCGCGGGCATCAACGGGTTGACGCCGTTGCGCGGCTGAATGGCGAAGTACGAACGGTACATGGCCGCCATCACCCAGTTCGCGAAGGGGATGCGCAGCGGGTACCAGTACACCGCGCGCACGCGCAGCGTGTAGTAGCGGTCGCGCTGGCCCGCGTTGTTGTCGGGTGAATCGAAGTCGCTCTCGACATCGGCCCCGAGGCTGTTGAGGTCGGCGAAACGCGGCGAGACCCGGTAGAGCCACACGATGGCGCGCGTGTGCGGGTAGTCGAGATCGCTGGGCGCGTCGCCGTGGTACAGCCCGTCGGCGTGCTGGCGGAAGGCGCTCACCAGCTTCTCGGAGTTGCTGCCGCCGCTCGTCGCCCCGCCGAGGAAGGTGTCGAAGCTGGGCAGCAACGCCAGCACCGCCGCGTGCCTCATCGCGTCGCAGTTGCCGCGCTGCACGGAGCCCACGCGCGCCGCCATGTACGCCGCGTGCTCCGCGAAGAGCCGGCCCTGCAACAGCATGAAGAGCTGCGTGATGCCCAGCACCAGGAAGAGCGCCAACGGCATGGTGAGCGCCGTCTCCACGGCCGCCTGCCCGCTGTCGCGTGAACTCCGCACGGCGCGCATTGTCCGGGCCGGCGCGCCGCGACTCCATCGGTCAGAGTGCCGCGCGGGTGTAGGGGTTGGTAGGGCAGAAATGGGCGTGGTAGGTGCGCCCGCATGCCTGAGTTGGTGTTCTTCCGGAGGGGTGAAGAGGTCCTGAGGCTGTCGCTCGGTGAAGAGCGCGTGATCCTGGGTCGCGGCGATCGCTGCGACGTCGTCATCCCCGACCCGCAGGTGTCGCGTCAGCACGTGGCGCTCCACATGGAAGACGGGCGCTGCATCTTGCAAGACCTCTCGGGCAAGGGCGCGGAGGTGGCGGGCAAGAAGATCGAGCTCGGGGAGATCGCCGACGGCGCCGACATCGCGCTGGGCCAGTGGCAGGCGCTGTACCGGCGCGCGTCGCGCGGCAGCGACTCCGACGCCACCGAGCAGGCGCACCGCACGGAGGTGGTGGCGCAGGGCGAGGCGAGTGACAGCCCGAAGGTGCCCGCACAGGTGCGCGTGCGCACCGGCGCACAGGAGCAGACGCTTCGCTTGCAGACCGAGGCCTTCACCGTCGGCAAGGATGCCGGAAATGACCTCGTGCTGAACCAGCGTTTCGTGTCGGGCCGTCACGCGCGGGTGACGCGCAAGCACAACCGGTTCCAGGTGGTCGACCAGCGCTCCACCAACGGCACCTGGCTGCAGAACGTGCGGCTCTTCGAGGCCGAGGTGCCCTTCTTCACCACGCTGCGCATCGGCGAGAGCGAGCTCATCATCGAGCCGCAGAGCACGCGCGTCGACGCGCCGATCAACGCGCACGGGTTGGTGGGCATGGACCCCTCGCTCAAGGGGCTGGTGGAGCTCATCGAGCGCGTGGCGCCGTCGACGGCGGCGATCTCCATCTTCGGCGAGTCGGGCACCGGCAAGGAGCTGGTCGCCCGCGCGCTGCACACCGCCAGCAACCGCGCCGCGGCGCAGTTCATCCCCGTCAACTGCGCGGCCATCAGCAAGGAGCTCATCGAGAGCGAGTTGTTCGGCCACGAGAAGGGCTCGTTCACCGGCGCGACCGGCGCGCGCAAGGGCGCCTTCGAGGAGGCCGACGGCGGCACGCTGTTCCTCGATGAGATCGGCGAGCTCCCGTTGGATCTGCAGGCCAAGCTGCTGCGCGCGCTGGAGAGCGGGGAGATCAAGCGCGTGGGCGCGTCGCGGCCCACCATGGTCGACACCCGCATCGTCACCGCGACCAACCGCGACCTGCTGGCGATGGCGCGCGAGGGCAAGTTCCGCGAAGACCTGTACTACCGCCTGTGCGTGGTGCCGCTGACGCTGCCGCCGCTGCGCAACCGGCCGGGTGACATCAAGCTGTTGGCCGAGCACTTCGTGCGGCTCCATGCGCCCAAGGGCGCGCGGGTGGTGCTGACGCCGCAGGCCGTCTCCGCGCTCGAAGAACACCCCTGGCCCGGCAACGTGCGCGAGCTGCGCAACGTGATTCACCGCGCGCTGCTGCTGCGCAAGGGCCCCAACATCGACGTGGGTGACCTCCAGTTCGACGGCGTGCCCAGCCGCCCCCTGCCCGTCACCGGCGGGCCAGAGCACACCCCGGGGATGTCGCTCGAGGCGCAGCTGGCCCGCGCCGAGCGCAGCATCGTGGAGAGCGCCTTGAGGCGCTTCAACGGCAACCGGGAGCACGCGTCCCGCGAGCTGAACGTGTCCCGGTCGACCCTCTTCAAGCGCCTCAAGGAGTGGGGCCTGTCAGACGAGTAGATCGCTTTCGGGGGTGGCCCGTTTGAAGGGTCATGTCTGCCCTGCCCCCGATGACCGAGCTGTACCAACTGCACCGCCGCCGGGCGCTGGCCGTGGCGCGGCGCATCCTCCACGACGCCGATGAGGCCGAAGACGTGGTGCAGGAGGTCTTCGCCCGGCTGCTCCGCGCGGGGGTGCACTTCGATGGCAAGGCCGCCTACACCACGTGGCTGCACCGCATCCTGGTGAACTCGTCGATCAACTCGCTGCGCGCGAAGAAGCGGCGCGATCGCCTCGAGAGCCCGCTGTCGGCCGCGGAGGACCCCGAGGAGTCGGCGGTCAGCAACCAGCGGCACGAGCGCTTCATGGAGGCGCTCTCGCACCTCTCGGAGCAGCACAAGCTGGTGGTGACCCTGCGAGATCTGCGCGGCTACTCGTACCCGGAGATCGCGCGGATCCTCCGCATCCCCGAGGGGACGGTGAAGAGCGCGCTCAACCGCGGGCGCACGCGGCTGATGCGACACCTGAGCGAGGCGGCTTGACCGCTGCCTTGACCGGGTCGGGTTGATGCGCGACAAGCCGCGCGTGACGGCGGGCGAGGTGGCGACGCGCAATCAGATCATCGCGACGCTGAGCGTGTTCGCGGTGCTCGCGGGCTGCATCGCGCTCTTCCCGGCGACGGGTGAAGGTGACGCCACGCTGCACTTCCTGAACGCGCGCACCGGCGCCTCGGGTCAGGTTCCGGAGCTGCTGCACAGCTGGGCACGCCCCCTCTTCAAGCTGCTGATCATCGGCCCCGCGTGGCTGGGGCTGCCGTACGCGCGCCTCACGGTGGCGGCGCTCTCCGCGGTGACCGCGTGGCACACCATCGGGCTGGCGCGCGACCTCGAGCTCCCGCGGCCGACGCTGGCGGCCTTCTTCCTCATCGCCCAGCCGGTCACGTTCGCCGTGGCGCAAGACACGTTGACGGAGCTGCCTGCGGCGCTGGCGGTGCTGGCGGCGATGCGCCTGTGGCTGCACGGCCGTACGCACCTCTCGTGCCTGGTGATCGCCTTCACGCCGTTGCTCCGGCCCGAGGGCTTCTTCTTCATCGCCGCGTGGGCGGTGCTCGCGCTGTGGCAGCTGCGCGCGCGGCCGATCTCCACCGTGGTGGTGCACGGCGCGCTGCTGAGCGTGGGCCTGCTGACGTGGTGCGCGACGACGTGGGCGCTGGTCGATGACCCGCTGTTCCTGATCAACCAGTGGCGCTGGCCGGCGCAGAGCTACGAGATCTACGGCCACGGCGGGCCCTTCGACTACCTGGTGCGGAACGTCTGGTTCCTCGGGTCGGCGCTCTTCCCGCTGTTCGTGGTGGGCTGCGTCACCGCGCGCAACCGGAAGTTCGCGCTCGTCTGGCTGGTGTGGGGGCTGGTCATCGGCGTGCACTCGATTCTCTGGTGGCGCGGCTGGTTCGCGTCAGCCGGGCTGGTGCGCATCCTCGCGGTGAGCTCGCCGAGCGCGGCGCTGCTGTGTCTGCAGGGCTTCAACTGGTCGGCGGAGCGGCTCGAACGCTGGCGCGTGCCGCCGGTGGCCCGCGTGGGCCTCGGCGTGGCGTGGCTCTCCTGGGCGTCGGCGTCGGTGGTGCAGCGCTACCTGGACGACCCGGAGCACCTCGCGGTGGGCGTGGCGTGGCCGGCGACCGAGTTCGTGCGCCAGCAGCAACTCACCCCACCCGGCACGCACGTCTTCGCGGCTGATCTGCTGTGCGTGGTGCCGCTCGAACCCCGCCGGAGCGGGATCATCGTCGAGAAGAACCACTACGACCGCGAGCGGGAGCGCGCGCTGCTGGCGTCGCTGCCCAGCGGCTCCATCGGGTTCTGGTCGAACTCCGACACCGCGCACTGGCTGGGCGTCAGCATCGAAGACCTCCCGGGGCTCGGGTACGACGAGCTGGCGCGCTTCGAAGCGCGCGTGGAGTTCGACGCGCCCTGGCGGCAGTACCGGCCGTGGCGCGCCCCCGAGCAACGCACCCTGCGCTACGTGGTCGTGAAGAAGCGCTGAGCGAGGCGGCCTGATCAGCTTGTGTTTCGGGTGACCTTTGACTAGGGGCCGCGCCGCTATGGCGAACATCCCGTTGGAAAGAATCCGCAACATCGGCATCTCGGCCCACATCGACTCGGGCAAGACCACCCTCACCGAGCGCATCCTGTTCTACACGGGCAAGATCCGCGAGATCCACGAAGTGCGCGGCAAGGACGGCGTCGGCGCCACGATGGACTCGATGGATCTCGAGCGCGAGAAGGGCATCACCATCGCCTCGGCCGCGACCTACGCGACGTGGAACGGTTCGCAGAAGCAGTTCGAAGAGCACAACATCAACATCATCGACACCCCCGGGCACGTCGACTTCACCATCGAGGTGGAGCGCTCGCTCCGCGTGCTCGACGGCGCCATCCTGGTGCTCGACTCGGTGGCCGGCGTGCAGTCGCAGTCGATCACCGTCGACCGCCAGATGAAGCGCTACGGCGTTCCCCGCCTCTGCTTCGTCAACAAGATGGACCGCGCGGGCGCGAACTACCTGCGCTGCGCCGACATGCTGCGCGAGAAGCTGGGCCACCACGCGGTGCCCATCCTCGTGAACATGGGCGCCGAAGATAAGTTCATGGGCGTCATCGACCCCATCGAGGGCAAGGCCTACTTCTTCGAAGGCGAGAAGGGCGAGAAGGTCGTCGTGAAGGACGTCCCCGCCGAGTACGCCGAGGAGACCAAGGAGCGCCGCGCGAAGATGATCGAGCAGGTCGCCGACGTCGACGACGTGCTGGCCGAGAAGTACCTGGGTGGCGAGGAGATCAGCGTCGCCGACCTGCGCGCCGCGATCCGCCGCGCGACCATCGCGCTCAAGATGACGCCCGTGCTCTGCGGCTCGGCGTACAAGAACAAGGGCGTGCAGTTCCTCCTCGACGCCGTGACGCACTTCCTGCCCTCGCCTCCCGAGGTCACCAACATCGCGCTCGACCAGCGCGACGGTGAGAAGGAAGTGAAGCTCGAGAGCAACTTCGACAAGCCGTTCGTCGGCCTGGCGTTCAAGCTCCAGCAGGACCAGTACGGCCAGCTGACGTACTTCCGCATCTACCAGGGCCAGGTGAAGGCGGGCGACACCATCGTCAACTGCAGCCGCCAGCTCAAGAAGGAGCGCGTGTCGCGCATGTTCCGCATGCACTCCGACAGCCGCGAGGAGATCACCGAGGCCAAGGCGGGCGACATCGTCTGCATGTACGGCCTCGACGTGGCCTCGGGCGACACGTTCACCGACGGCACCGTCAACTACACGCTGACCTCGATGCACGTGCCTGACGCCGTGATCTCGCTGGCCGTGGCCCCGAAGGACCGCGCGGGCGAGGCGAACTTCGGCAAGGCGCTCAACCGCTTCACGAAGGAAGACCCCACCTTCCGCGTGCGCCGCGACGAAGAGTCGGCGCAGACCATCATCTCGGGCATGGGCGAGCTCCACCTCGAGATCTACATGGAGCGCATGCGCCGCGAGTACAACTGCGACGTGGTCGCCGGTAAGCCGCAGGTCGCGTACCGCGAGACCATCACCCAGAAGGGCGAGTTCGCGTACACGCACAAGAAGCAGACCGGTGGTTCTGGTCAGTTCGCGCGCGTGTGCGGCTACCTCGAGCCGCTGCCGGCCGACGCCGTGCAGCAGTACGAGTTCGTCAACGACACCGTGGGCGGCACCATCCCCCGCGAGTTCATCCCCGCGTGTGACAAGGGCTTCCAGGAGGCGATCAAGAAGGGCTCGCTCATCGGCTTCCCCGTCGTGGGCGTGCGCGTCGTGGTGAACGATGGCGCCTTCCACGCCGTCGACTCGTCTGAGCAGGCGTTCAAGACCGCCGCGATCATGGCCTTCCGCGAGGGCTACGAGTCGGCCAAGCCGGTGGTCATGGAGCCGGTGATGAAAGTCGAAGTTCAGGGCCCGCAGGAGTTCCAGGGCGCGATCGTCGGCCAGGTCAACCAGCGCCGCGGCATCATCCTCGAGACCTCCAGCGTCGAGAACAACGTGGTGGTGGTGGCCGAAGTGCCGCTCAACACGATGTTCGGTTACTCGACCGACCTCCGCTCTGCGACGCAGGGCAAGGCCGAGTTCTCGATGGAGTTCGCCAAGTACTCGGCGGTGCCGCGCAACGAGCAGGAGGCGCTGATGAAGGCCTTCCGCGAGAAGCAGGCCGCTGACCGCAAGTAAGCCGTCGCGCAGTTCGTGACGCACCGGGCCGGTACTCTCCGAAAGAGAGTGCCGGCCTTCGTCTTTAGGCGTTGCGCAGGTGCAGCCCGCCCGTAACATGCGCGCGCTTCCGCCCCATTTTTCCCCATCGCCTTTGGAGCCCGCGTGACCAAGTTTCAGACCGTCCCTGAGATCCTGCAGCACCGCATCGCCGCGACGCCTGATCTGCCGGCGTTCAGCTACCCGCAGGGCGCTGGCTGGAAGCAGGTGTCGTGGAAGGAGTTCGGCGAGCAGGTGAAGCAGATCGCGATGGGCCTGCGCTCCATCGGCCTGCAGAACGAGGAGCGCTTCGCGATTCTGTCGGGCACCCGCTACGAGTGGGTGGCGGCCGACATGGGCATCCTCGCGGCGGCCGGCGCGACGACGACCATCTACCCGTCGAACCTCGCCGAAGAGTGCGAGTACATCATCAACGACTCCGGCACGCGCTACGTCTTCGCCGAAGACGACAAGCAGGTCGAGAAGCTGCAGAAGGTGCGCGCGGCGCTCAAAGACGTGAAGCACGTCATCACCTTCGACGGGAAGGCCAGCGACGACGGCTGGGTCATCTCGCTCGCCGCGCTGCAAGACAAGGGCAAGCCCGCGTCGCGCGAGGCGTGGGACGCCATCGTCAAGTCGGTGAAGAACCAGGACATCGCGACCCTCATCTACACCTCGGGCACCACCGGGAAGCCCAAGGGCGTGGTGCTGACGCACGACTGCTGGGTCTACGAGGCGGAGGGCATCGACGAGCTGCGCCTCATCAAGCCCGACTTCGTGCAGTTCTTCTGGCTGCCGCTGGCGCACAGCTTCGGCAAGGTGCTGGAGGTCGCGCAGCTGCGCATCGGCTTCCACACCGCCATCGATGGCCGCGTCGACAAGATCGTCGACAACCTCGGCAGCGTGAAGCCGCACTTCGTGGCGGCCGTGCCCCGCATCTTCGAGAAGGTCTACAACAAGGTCGTCGAGGGGGCGCGCCAGAAGGGCGGCGCGACGTGGGCGATCTTCAAGTGGGCGCTGGAGGTCGGCAAGGAGGTCTCCGCGCTGCGCCAGAAGAAGCAGGAGCCCTCCGGCCTGCTGGCCATCAAGTACGCGCTGGCGACCAAGCTGGTGTTCTCCAAGCTGCAGGCGCGCTTCGGCGGTCAGCTCAAGTACTTCGTGTCGGGCTCCGCGCCGCTCTCCCGCGAGATGGCGGAGTTCTTCCACGCGGCGGGCATCTTGATCCTCGAGGGGTACGGCCTCACCGAGACCTCGGCTGCCTCGTTCGTGAACGTCCCCGACAAGTTCAAGTTCGGCACCGTCGGCCCGCCGCTCCCGGGCACGCAGGTGAAGATCGCCGAAGACGGCGAGATCCTCATCAAGGGCCGCGGCGTGATGCGCGGGTACCACAACCTCCCGGAGCAGACCGCCGAGACGCTGAAGGACGGCTGGCTCTACACCGGCGACATCGGCGAGCTCGACTCCGACGGGCTGCTGCGCATCACCGACCGCAAGAAGGATCTCATCAAGACCTCCGGCGGCAAGTACGTCGCGCCGCAGAACATCGAGAGCAAGTTCAAGATGGTCTGCCCGTACGTCAGCCAGTCGCTGGTGCACGGCAACAACCGGAACTTCTGCGTGATGCTGGTGGCGCTCGACAAGGAGAGCCTCACGGAGTGGGCGAAGCAGAACGGCGTCGCCGGCGACTACGACGCGCTGGTGAAGGACGCGAAGACCAAGGACATGGTGAAGGGCTACATCGCCGAGCTGAACAAGGGCCTCGCCAGCTACGAGTCGATCAAGAACTTCGCCATCCTCCCGAAGGACCTCACGCTCGATGACGGCGACCTCACGCCGTCGCTCAAGCTCAAGCGCAAGGCCGTGGAGACCAAGTACAAGGCGCTCATCGACGGCTTCTACGCGGGCAACCTCGCCGAGGTGTGATGCGCCGGGTGGCGATGGGCGACCCGCAGGCACCGTTCGAGACGGTGCTCGCGGTGCTCCGGCTGCACCGGTTGCTCGACGGAGACCGGCTGCGCGACGACGTGCAGCTGGTCTCGATGGGCGACCACTTCGACTTCGGCCCCCCCGAGCACCGCGCGGCGGCGACCCGCGACGGCCTGCGCCTCGTGGAGTGGCTCGCTTCGCACCCGCCGGAGCAGGTGGTGATGTTGTTGGGAAACCATGACCTCGCCCGCGTCGGCGAGCTGGGGCCCTTCGTCACCGACGCCGAGTTCGAGATCGCCCACGCGCACGCCACGCAGGTCTACCGGCAGGGCGGTGATGAGGTCGCCTTCCGCCAGCGCTACCCGAACGTCGCCGACGCCGAGGCGCTGGCGCGCGACTTCTCGTGCTTCTCGGTGGCGCAGCGCGAGCTCGTGCAGCGGCTGATGCAGAGCCGGCGCTTCCAGCTCGCGCACGCGCACGACGGGCTGCTGCTGGTGCACGCCGGCGTCACCCGCGACGACTTCGCGCGGCTCGGCGTCGCGCCGAAGACCGCCGAAGACGCCGCGCGCGCGTTGAACGCCGCCGACTTGAAGCTGCTGCACCGCCCCGGCAGCGCCGCGACGCAATGGGGCAGCGGCGTCTTCTTCCATCGGCCGGCCTTCCCGAAAGACACGCCCGACTTCGCCGGCCCGTTCCGCCGGCGGTACGACCCGCGCTGGCTGCCGGCCGAGTTCCCGCAGGCCATCGGGCACATCCGCGACAAGAAGTGTCACGAGCTGCTCAAGCCGTGGGCGCTCGACGCCGATCCGCTCGACGGGCCCATCCGCTCGCTGCGCGTGAATGGAGAGTCTGTGGAGTACGCGCGTGGCACCTTCGAAGACGCGCGGCTCTACCTGCTCGACGGCGGGATGCTGCACGCGTCACCGCAGGCGTACGAGTTGTTCGACCTCGATACGCGGTCAGCGCTGCGCGCGCCGACGGCGTGAGAGCAGCAGTGCGAGCGGCGCCAGCAACCACGGCGCGGCGGCACACCCGGTCTTGGTCACCGTGCCTTCGCCGGTGACGGTGTCGAGGCACCACGGAGAGGAGCGCGGCCCGACGTTGCCCGCCTCGTCGACGGCCGCCAGCGCGAAGCACAACGTCTTGCGTGAGAAGCCCTCGCCCGTGCGCGCCTTGTCTTCGCCGAGAAAGATGCTCACCGTGCCCGATGCAGGCGGGGCGAAGAGCAGCTCGTACGCGGCCGTCGACGCGGTCTGCAGGCTGTCACCGAAGGCGACCACCACGCGCGCGCGCTCGTCGCCTTCGACGGTGAAGGCCATCGACTCGAGCTTCCCGCACTCGCCGCTCCCGAGATCGAGCGTGACGTTGGAGATCACCACCACCCCGGGCGCCACGGTGTCGGTGCCGCTCGCGTCGATGACGGGGACGGAGGCGCCGCCAGCCAGCGAGACCTGCCCCGGGAGCTCCGTGTTCGCCGGGCGGCAGGCCCACGCGGCCGACGCGATGAGGGTGAACGAGACCAGCAGCGCTCTCATGCGCGCGACGCTACACCTGAAAGCCGGCGACGATGGGTACGTGGTCTGACAACCCCGCGAAGCGGTTCTGCACATCGGAGAAGCTGCGCGTGTCCTGCAGGTCGGTGAACTCCACGCCGCGCCCGAAGACGTGATCGAGGTGCATGCGCAGGTGCATGAAGCCCGCGGTCGAGAACGCCGCCGGGTTCTTGAGGTCGATCTGCCGCAGGAACTCCTGGGCGCCGATGAGGCCCTCGTTGCGCGTGAGCTGCTCGTACACCGGCGTGGCGGGCGCGGTGTTGAAGTCGCCCACGATGAGGTACGGCTCGTTCTTCGCGGTGGCCTGGGCGTACTGCGCGACCGCGCTGGCCTCGGCGATCTGGTTCACCCCGAAGCCCATCTTCGCGGGCTGGCTCCAGAACTCGCGCGCCCAGAACGACGGCAGCGAGAGGTGCGTGTTGAAGAGGTGGAAGCGCTTCCCCTCCGGGTTCTCGAGGTGCAGGTGCGCGGCGATGCGCGTCTGCTTCATGCGGCTCAGGCGCGGCGGCAGGTGCGTGATGCGGTGCGGCTGCGCGCCGTTGTCGGAGATGACGTTCAGCTTCTGGCTGTTGACGAGGATCGCGAGGCCCGTCGTGTACAGCTTGAACGCGCCGACGCCGTACACGTGCGCGGGGAAGTACCAGGCGCGGTACGGGTTCACGAGGCCGCGCTGATGAAAGGTGTGCGTGAGGTGCCGCAAGAACGCGTCGAGCTGCAGCTCGTCGGCGCGCGCCGAGCGGTCCGCGGCGCTGGAGCGCAGCGACTTCGTCTCCACCTCCTGCAGCGCGATCAACTCCGGTAGCGGGTCGAGCGCCGCCAGCGCGTCGCTGATGCGCGCCTTGGAGGTCGCGGTGCTGGCCAACCCTTTCAAACCGTGGCCGAAGTACCTGACGTTGTAGGTGGCGACTCGCACGCCACCCAGATTCTAGCGCCGCGCGCGCTCGAACGCTGCGCCTTCGAGCAACGACGGCCCATCACTCACGAACCGCTCCGGCGCCTGCAACACGAGTTCCTCGAGCGCGGCCGCGCGCGCCCACGACGCCAGCTGGTCCGCCCCGAAGCGGCCCCGGAGCGCCGCCCGATGTCGTCCCACCGCCTCCGCGTCGGGCTCGATGCCGGAGAGGCGCGCGAACTCCGCGAGCAGCAGCGTCTTCACGCCGTCAGCGCCCTCGCCCGTCACGCCCTGCGCGTACAACCGCGACCGGCGGATGAACGACGAGAACGACACCTCACGCGCGGCGCGCCGCGGAGGCTTCGCGCGCGCCACGAACCGCAGCGCCGCGCGCGCGTCATCGGCCTTGAGGTCGACGATGAGCGGCTTCACCTTCGCGCGCAGCTCGGCGCTCCACCCCAACGCCTCGAACAGCCGCGGCCAGGTGCGCGCCTTGTAGAACATGGCCTCGGCGACCTCGCACAGCCGCTGGGCCTGACGCGCGCCGAGCACCCGCCGCGCCGCACGCGCCGTCGCCCACACGTTCACCCACGGCACCGACAACGCGCGGTAGCCGCTCGCCTCGTCGCCGTGCAGCAGCGCCACGTGCGCGTCATCATTCCACCGGCCGTCGACGAAGCGGCGGGCGATCTCGCCGAGCGGGCGCACCACCCCGGGCAGCTCTGCGGCGCGCAGCGCGCCCATGCTGCACGCGCCGAAGAGCTGAATGCCTGCGGCGTGCGCGGCGAGGAGCTCGTGGTGCCACACCGAGGGCACTGCTTCGAAGACGCCATCGATGAGCACGATGACGTCCGGCGCGTCGTCGATGGCCGCGAACACGTCGCCCTGACGCGCGGGCGGGCGGAAGTCGGCGCGCAGCAGCGCCCGCGCCTCACGCACCGGCAACGTCGGGCCGAGAAACACGATGACCTTCACAGCAACTCCGAGACGAGGAGGTCGGGGCTCACGACCTTCACCACGAAGGGCGCCGCGCGCAGCTCGACCAACGCCACGCGCCCGCGTACGTGCGGCGCCAACGCGCCCCGTGCGCGCGCGGTCGACGGCCCCCTCGCCTTCAGCGTGCGCAACAGCGCCAGCAGCTCCGCGCCCGCCTCGCGGTCTCCGATCAACACGTCTTCGCGCGCTCCGTGGATCTCGGTCAGCCGCGACTGCGCCGCTTCGAGAAACGCCGCCTCCTCGGCTTCGGCGTAGGAGCGACGGCACGCATAGCCGGCCGTGAGCGGCACCACGCTCTCTTCGAGGTCGAAGAGCAGCACGCCCGCGGTGTGGAGCGTTTCGGCGCGAGGCGTCAGGTCGAACGCGAAGGCGATGAAGCCGGGCGCGGTGGGC
>CAMLFP010000001.1 GCA_946479335.1 uncultured Archangium sp. | reverse complement strand
TCAGTTGGCCCAGTCGGGCGTGGTGATGTCGCCCTTGTCCATCGGCAGGGCGATCTGGTTGTTCCCGTCGAAGGTCATCACGTACAGCCCGCGCCCACCGCCGCGCGTGGAGGTGAACATGATGAGGCGGCCGTTCGGCGAGAAGGCGGGCTCCTCGTTGCCCGACGCGTCTTGCGTGAGGCGGGTGATCTTCTTGGTGTCGACGTTCACGGTGAAGAGGTCGAAGGCGTTGCGCTCGTCGCGCGCGGTGAAGGCGATGAGGTCGCCGCGGGGGCTCCACGAAGGCGTGGTGTTGTAGTTGCCCTGGAAGGTGAGGCGCTTGGCGCCCGAGCCGTCGGCGTTCATCACGTAGATCTGCGGGTTGCCGTCGCGGTTCGACACGAAGGCGATGCGCTTGCCGTCGGGCGACCACGAGGGCGAGGTGTTCAAGAAGAACTTGGTGTCGGTGATCTTCGTGAGGCCCGAGCCGTCGGCGTTGGCGGTGTAGATCTCCGCGTTCTCACCCTCGGAGACGGACACCGCGAGGCGCTTGCCGTCGGGCGAGTACGCGACGCCGGTGACCATGCTGCCCTTGCCGATGAGTTGCTTCGGCTCGCCGCCGTGCGCGGTGAAGAGGAAGGGCTTCTTGCTGCGGTACGAGGTGAAGGCCACGCCGCCCCCGGGGATCAGCGCGGGCAGCACGTTGACGTCGCCGTTGGTGATGCGCTGCGCGTTCTTGCCGTCCCAGTCGGCGACGTACACGTCACGGCCCGACGGCGACTTGCGCGTGAAGGTGATGCGCGTCTCGAAGGGGCCGGTCTCGCGCGTGTAGAACTTGTAGACGGCGTTCGCGAGCTTGTGGGCGAGCTTGCGCGCGTCTTTGAGCGGCACCGACTCGCTGGCCTTGAGCTCTTCGCGGCCGGCGGCCACGGCGAACAGGCGGAGGTCGCCCTTCAGGTTCTGCCCGTCGACGGAGAGCTGCGTCTTGATGAGCGACTCGGCGCCCACGTCGGTCCACCGCGCGAACTGGATGGCGGAGGCGGTGACGCCTTCCTTCGGGTCGGCGAGGAAGCTCTTGCGGTCCAACACCTGGAAGAGGCCGCAGGCGGCGAGGTCCCACGTCAGGGCGGCGTCGAACTCCACCGCGGCGGCCTTGGCGCCCTCGTCTTGCGTCTGCGGCACCGCGACGGCCAGCGGCATCGGGCGGAAGTTCGCGCCGGAGATCTCAATCACCGGGCGCTGCGCGAACGCGAGAGACGAGGACAACACCAACAGGGCGAGCAGATTTCGCATGGGTGACTTCATAGACTTTTTGGAGCTCCTTGACGGCGTGAACACGAGGGCAACACCCGGAATCTTCAGGTGCTTCCTCGACCGGCCGGGTTACGGCGTGAAGACCAGCGCGACGCCGTCTTTCTTCAGGCTCTTGCGCAGGTGTTCGGGTGGGGCAGTGAAGGGCGCCGCCTTCTTCACCGCGCCGATGACGGCGGAGTCGAAGAGCTCGTTGCCCGACGACTGCGTGATCTCGACGTCGAGCAGCTTGCCGGTGTCGTCGATGCGCATCGCGACGGCGGCCTTCAGGCGGCGGCGTTCGCTCTCGTCGATGGTGTTCGATACGTCGTAGTTGCGGCGGATGACCGAAGTGATCAACCCGTAGTACCGCTCGCCTTCCTGCACCGCGGAGTCACCGTTGGGGTCGCCGTCGGCTTCGCCCTCGAGCTCCTCGGGCTTCGCGTTCTTGCTGGCCGCGGCCATCATGTCGGCGAGGCTCTTCTTGGGCGCTTCCTTCTCGGGCTTGGCGTTCTTGTCGGGGATCTTCACCGCGGTGTCGGCGGTGGGCTTGGGCGCGACCTCCGCCACCTTCGGCGCGGGGGGCGGCGGCTCTTCTTTGCGCGGGAGCAGCGTCTCTTCACGCTTCTTGCCGAGGCGCACCAGCGAGGCCTTGATGGGCTTCTGCTCGAGGTCGATCTTCGGCGCGCCCCACAGCCAGTTGAAGACGATGAGCAGCAGCACCACCACCACGTGCCCCACCACCGACACGCCGACGAAGAGCGGCAGCGGGGAGGGGCGATCGTCGAGCAGGCTGGCGGTGCGGGCGCTCATTTCTTGTCTTTGTCTTTGGACACCTTCGACTGGCCCGACGGGTCCGTGATCATGCCGACGTTGGTGACGCCGGCGGCCTGCGCGGCGGCCATCACGTCGACGATGATGCCGTAGGGCAGGTCGCGGTCGGCGTGGAGGTACAGCTCTTTGTCCTGCTGCGCCTTGGCGTTGGTCTTCAGCTTCTCGGCGAACTCCGCCATCGGCACCTCGACCTCGCCGATGAAGATGCGCTTCTGCGCGTCGATGGACACCACCAGCTTCTTGTCGGTGCTCTCGACCGGCGTGGCCTTCGTCTCGGGGAGGTTCACCTTCACGCCCTGCTGAATCAGCGGCGCGGTGACCATGAAGATGATGAGCAGCACCAGCATGACGTCGACCATCGGCGTCACGTTGATCTCGCTCAACGTCGCGCGGCCTCCGCCTTTGTTCGCAGACATTCCCATGGCGTCAGCTCACTTGAAGAAGTGGCGCTTCACGATGTTCAGGAAGTCGTTCGAGAAGTTCGACATCTCGGTGTCGAAGACCTTGATGCGCGAGACGAAGGAGTTGAACGCGATGACCGCGGGGATGGCGGCGCCCAGGCCGGCCGCGGTGGCCAGCAGCGCGTTGCCGATGGGAGCGGCGACGGTGGCGATGGTGGCGTTGCCCTTCTCGGCGATCTCATTGAACGCGCCGAGGATGCCCATCACCGTGCCGAAGAGGCCGACGAACGGCGCGGTGCTGCCGACGGTGCCGAGGAAGGGCACGTGCGCTTCGAGCGTGGTGATCTCCGCGAGCGCGGCGCGGGTCAGCGCGCGCTCCACGTTCTCGATGCCGCCCAGCTTCTCGGCCATCGCCGCGCCGCCGCCTTCTTTGTGCTGCGCGAGCTTCGAGAGCTCCTCGTAGCCGGCGCGGAACACGCGCGAGATGGGCGAGCCTTCGAGCTTCTGCGACTCCGCGTAGATGGCGTCGAGGCGCGACGCCTTCCAGAAGATGTCGAGGAAGGCGACCGACTCACTGCGCGCCTTGCGGAGCTGGTTCCACTTCATGGCGATGAGCGCCCACGAGTACGCCGACGCGGCCGCCAGCAACACGAGCACCGCCAACTCGACACCCGAGGCGCTCTTCAAGACCTCCACGTAATTCATCGCTGCGAGCATGGGCCTCGGCGCGTAACACGCTGTCGCGGTGCGGCAAATGTGTGAATGTGAGACGATCGTTTCTCGTCGAGTGGCACCAAACCGGAACTAAGGAACCCACATGCCCTCTCATTCCCGATTCTTTTTGAAGGCTCTGGCGGCGACGGTGGCGATGGCGGCGTCTGGTTGTATCTGTGTCGTCCCCTCGAACCGCAACGGCAACATCGTGCTGACGTGGACGTTCGATGGGCAGACCTGCGCGCAGCAGGCGGCCTGGGCGGCCGACACCGGCGCGCCGCGAGTGACCGCGGTGACGGTCGACATCCCCGGGCAGACGCTCCAGAACAACGGCAGCTACGCGTGCAGCAACGGCGGCACCGACGGCATCGAGCTGACCAACTTCCGCGCGGGCACCTATTCGTACACGGTGCGCGGCTGGAGCGCGCAGGGCGAGGAGCTCTACTCGGCGTCAGGTTCCATCACGGTGAACGGCGACGTCGCCAACCAGGTCTCGACGCGCGCGGAGAAGGGCGGCATGGCGCTGCGCTGGCAGTTCTGGAATGGCACCAGCTACCTCTCGTGCAGCCAGGCCGGGGTGCTGAACGTGTATGTGAACCTGCAGGACAGCGCGGGCTTCTGGGTCTACGGCAACGGCGCGGGCTACCAGATCCCCTGCACGACGCAGTGGGGTGACGGCGTGACGTTCCCCTGGTTGGCGCCGGGGCAGTACACCGTCGTGGTGCAGGGCTACGACACGGCGAACAACCTGTACCGCACCGACCAAGTCAGCCCGCCGCAGGAGTACGTCACCGCGGCGGTCTTCCCGTTGGTCGACAACACCACGCAGATCGTGCTGCTCGCTCCGAATTAGTTGACCGGCCAGCGCTCGCCGAGGCGGGCGATGATGGTGCTGATGACCTGCGTCTCCTCCCGGCCTTCCACGAGTTGGTGGCCGGGCCAGTCGGCGCGCTCTTCGAAGGGGGCGCAGGTGTAGCCGGTGTCCTTGAGCTCGCGGTCGCCTTCGCCGCACGCCTCTTTGCCGTCGAGCGTGGGCTTTCCGTAGAAGGTGAGCGTGGTGTTGCCCTTCTCGGTGACGAAGCGCACCGCGAACCACGAGCCGATGCCGTCAGAGACGAAGCTGTTGGCGTTGCCGCGGCGCGTGGGCCGTGGGCCCTTGAAGTAGACGACGTGGTTGGTCGCCGACACGTCGGAGCGCTTGAACTCCTGGTAGCCGCGGTCGTTCATGAAGACCTGCACCGCCGCGAGGAGGTCGGCCATCGGCTTCTCGAAGGTGATGCTGGCGCCTGCGCCGGTGAGGAACTTCCTCGCCGTGCCATCGATGGGCTTCATCGGAGTGCACGCCATCAACGTCACCAACGTCAGCGCCAGCAGGGTTCGCATGGCCGGCTGACATAGCAGTTGGCGCACCGTGTGCTACGGCGCTCCTCCATGCGGCACGGCAGACACGCAGCCATCGGCGTCTTCGACTCGGGCGTCGGGGGCCTCACGGTGTTGAAGGCGTTGATGGAGCGGCTCCCGCTGGAGTCGACGGTGTACCTCGGTGACACCGCGCGCGTGCCGTACGGCACCAAGTCGGGCGAGGTGGTGACGCGGTACTCGCTGGCCTGCGCGCAGGCGCTGATGGATTTCGACTTGAAGGCGCTGGTCGTGGCCTGCAACACCGCGTCGGCCGTCGCGCTGCCCGCGCTCGAGGCGGCGCTCCCGGTGCCCGTCATCGGCGTCATCACGCCCGGCGCGGAGGCCGCCGTGAAGGCCACGCGCACCGGCAAGGTGGCCGTCATCGGCACGCCGGGCACCATCGCCTCGGGCGCGTACCAGGCGGCGTTGAAGGCCGCGGCGCCGGGCCTCGAGGTGCACGCGAAGGCCTGCCCGCTCTTCGTGCCGCTCGCTGAAGAGGGCTGGCTGGAGGGCGACGTGCCGCGGCTGACGGCCGAGAGGTACCTGGGCGACGGCCTGCTGGCCGAGGGCGTCGACACGCTGGTGCTCGGCTGCACGCACTACCCGCTGTTGGCGCCGGTCATCGCGCAGGTCGCGGGCCCGAAGGTGACGCTGGTCGACTCGGCGGTGGCGACGGCGCAGCGCGTGGCGGAGGTGCTGCGCGAGAAGGAGCTGACGCGGCTGGAGCGCGGGACGGTGGAGCGCCACTACCTGGTGACGGACACGCCGGCGCGGTTCCTGGAGGTCGGCGCGCGGTTCCTGGGCCACAGCCTGTCAGGCGCGCGGCAGATCGACCTCCACGTGAAGTAATCAGCGCACGACGGTCTTCAGCGCCGCGGCCTCGCCGATGTCGTCTTTCCGGGGGAGCTGCCCGGTGACCGCGGTGATGAGGCGCTCGGCGCGCCGGTAGAAGCCCAGCTTCGCCAGCGGCCAGTTCAGCCAGCCGGTGGTGATGCAGTAGTACGTGTCGAACGGCGCCGTGTGGTGGATGCGGTGGTGATCAGGCGGGAGGATCACGTGCAACCGCTGCAGCGCCTTCAAGATGCCCGGCGTCTTGTCGACGTCAAGATGGCTCCACTTGTGGATCTGGTTGGTCATCATCACCCAGAAGATCATCGAGCCGATGCTGACCAACGCGAAGAGCGCGGGCGCCTCCCAGCCGGCGATGGTGAGGGGGATGAAGAGCGCCGCCGCGGCCACCGGCACCGCCACCAGGCAGTTGGAGCCGTTGGTCTCGATGTAGTCGTGGCGGGTGATGGCCTTCTCGTCGACGTGGTGCTCGCGGAACGGGCGGATGAGCGCCTTCCCCAGGATCGGCATGTCGGGCGAGCCCCAGGTGTCGCCCATCCAGTGCACGAAGCCCGAGACGAAGTCGGCCATCACGAAGCCCGCGGCGAGCGCCGCGCCGATGACCCACGGGTACACGCTGGCGTACGGCCATGCCTTCACGGCGATGGCGACGGAGAGCGCCCAGAACGAGACGATCGCCAGCACCTCGATGGTGCGGAACGTCCGGGAGTAACCAGCGGCGAGCTCAGCGGCGTCGCGTTGTTTGATGTCGGCCATGGGCGCTCTCAGAGCTTCTCGTAGACAGACTTCTTCTTCACCACGGGGTTGGTCAGCTTGCCGTCTTTGAAGAGCTCGACGCGCTGCGAGGTCGGCGAGGCGAGGCCCTTGGCGGTGCCGGTGAGCGGCTTGGCGCCCGGCGGGTGGTAGATGACGCGCATCAGCTTCCCCGTGGGGATGTTGCCCATGTTGCCGTCGATGAGCAGGTAGACCGACTCGTCTGACGAGAGCACGCGCTCGGAGTCGTTCACCGGGTCGAGCTCCGAGATGGCCTCGGCCTCTTCGACGCTCGTCGCGCTCTCGGCGTAGCCCGCCACCTTCACCTTCAACACCGGCTTGTGCGCGCCTTCGTCGAGCGTGCGCGTACCCTGGATGGTGATGACCAGGTCGGCGCCGGTCTCCGGGGCCTTCTCGTCTGCCAGCTTGAGGCCGGTCTTCTTGTTGTTGTCGGCGTCGATGAACACCGTCGCGTTCGCGCAGTGGGTCTTGCAGTCGGCGCCCCACGGGACCTTGTCGAAGTCGACCTTGAACGCGTAGTCGGTGCCCTGCGCGCTGGCGACGATGCGCGTGATGACCGGGCGATCTTCTTCGCTGCTCGGCGGGGCCTTGTAGAGAATGGTCGGTTTCTCCGCCGCCGCGACGGTGGAGAACGACAAGACAGCGAGGAGAATGCGCGCGGACATGGGCATCACGAAAGCAGACACGTTGTGGGTTCGCCAAATGGCCCTGGGGCCGATGAAGAACTTCGTCTACCTCGCAGGCTCCCCGAATTCGAGTCATGCCTTCGTCATCGACCCCGCGTGGGACGTGAGCGCAATCTTTGCGGAGCTCGAGGCCGCGGAGCGCACGCTGAGCGCGGTGCTGTTGACGCACGCGCACCACGACCACGTCAACGGTGTGCCGGAGGTGCTGCGGCGGGTGGACGTGCCGGTGTTCGTGCAGTCGGCCGAGCCGCTCTCCGATTTCGGTGATGCGCTCCAGCGCGTGCAGCCCGGTGAGGTGCTGAAGCTCGCGGGCGCCGAGGTGAAGTGCGTACACACGCCAGGTCACACGCCGGGGTCGCAGTGTCTGCAGTGCGGCGGCGCGGTCTTCACCGGCGACACGCTCTTCGTGAACGCGTGCGGGCGCTGCGACTTCCCCGGGAGCGACGCGCGCGCGATGCACCACTCGCTCTTCAAGGTGCTGGGCGAACTCGACGGCGCGACGACGCTCTACGCGGGCCACGACTACGGAGACGTCGCGGTCTCGTCACTCGCCCGCGAGCGCGAACGCAACCCCTACTTCCAGTTGCCAAACGTGGACGACTTCGTGCGTTTACGCATGCGGCCGAAGCGCTGAAGGCGCTTCGTGCGCGCGGGTCAGAGCAGGGCGGTGAACTCGGCTTCGGTCAGCACGCGCACGCCGAGCTCGGTGGCCTTCTTCAGCTTCGAGCCCGCGTCTTCTCCGGCGACCACGAAGTCGGTCTTCTTCGACACGGAGCCCGACACTTTTCCGCCGCGGCGCTCGATCTCCTCCTTCGCCTGCTCGCGCGGCATCGAGAGCGTGCCCGTCAGCACCACGGTCTTCCCCTCGAACACGCCGCCGGCGGGCTTCTCTTCCGGCGGCTCGGGCGTCACGCCGGCCTGCAGCAGCGCGTGCACCATCGCGCGGTGCTCCTCGTCTTCGAACCACCCGTGGATCGCCTTCGCCATCTCGGGCCCGATGTCCTTCACCGCCTGCAGCGAGTCGATGGTGGCGCTCATCAACGGCTCCACGCCGCGGAAGTACTCGGCGAGCGCCTTGGCCGTGGCCTCTCCGACCTCGGGGATTCCCAGTGCGTAGATGAAGCGCCGCAGGGTGGTCTTCTTGCTGCGCTCGATGGCGTCGATGAGGTTCTGCGCTGACTTCTCGCCCATGCGCTCGAGGTCGGTGAGCTGCGCCAGCGTCAGCGAGTACAAACCCGCCACCGTCTTCACGAGCCCCTTCTCCACCATCGCCTCGCACAGCTTCTCGCCGAGGCCGTCGATGTCCATCGCGGTGCGCGTCGCGAAGTGACGCAGCCGCCCCGCCAACTTCGCGGGGCACGCGCGGTTCGTGCAGCGCGCGATGATGCCTTCTTCTTCGCGCTTCACCTCGCTGCCGCACACCGGGCACGCGGTGGGGAAGACGAACTCCGGCAGCTCTTTTTCACGGCGGGAGGTGATGACCTTCACGATCTCCGGAATCACGTCGCCCGCGCGCCGCAGGAACACCCAGTCACCGACGCGCACGTCCTTGCGGCGGAGCTCCGATTCGTTGTGCAGCGTGACGCGGCTCACGGTGACGCCGCCGACGAACACCGGCGTGAGGTGCGCCACCGGGGTCAGCGCGCCCGTGCGGCCGACCTGCACGTCGATGTTCTCGACGAACGCCTCCTTCTCTTCAGGAGGGAACTTGAAGGCGATGGCCCAGCGCGGCGTCTTTGAGACCTGCCCCAGGCGCGCGCGCGCGTCGGAGTCGTCGACCTTCACCACCAGCCCGTCGATCTCGTACGGCAGCCCGTGACGGTCGGCCATCAACGCCGCGTACTCCGCCATCACGCCGTCTTTGCCGCGCACCACCTTGCGGCGCGGGTTCACCGGCAGGCCGAGCGTCTCGAAGAACTGCAGCTTCTCGGAGTGCGACGTGAACTCGCGGCCTTCGACGACGCCGATCTCATAGAGGTACACGCTCAACGGCCGCGCCGCGGTCTGCTTCGTGTCGAGCTGACGAAGACTCCCGGCCGCGGTGTTGCGCGGGTTCACGTACGCCTCTTCGCCGCGCGCGAGCGCCGCTTCATTGAGCCTCTTGAAGTCGGCCTTCTTGATGAACACCTCGCCGCGCACCTCGAGCAGCGCGGGCGCCTGGGCGCTCAACTGCAGCGGGAGGTTCTTGATGGTCTTCAGGTTCGCGGTGACGTCTTCGCCGATGACGCCGTCGCCGCGCGTGGAGCCCTGCACGAAGCGGCCGTGCTCGTAGACGAGCTCGATGGCGAGCCCGTCCATCTTCGGCTCGCAGACGTAGGTGACCTCGTCGACGCCCAGCGACTTGCGCAGCCGCTCGTCGAACTCCGCGAGCTCGGCCTCGTCGAAGACGTTGCCCAGCGAGAGCATCTGCTGCCGGTGCGTGACCCGGGTGAACTTGTCCAACACCGCGCCGCCCACGCGCTGCGACGGCGAGTCGGGCGTCACCAGCTCCGGGTGCGCGGCCTCGAGCGCCAGCAGCTCGCGCATGTACCCGTCGTAGGTGGCGTCGGAGATCTCCGGCGCGTCGAGCGTGTAGTACTGCCGGTTGGCGTGCGCGATGAGCGCCCGAAGCTCCTGAAGTCGGTCGGCGGGCTTCATGGCGCGCGCTTCAACCCGAACTCGACCCCGGCGGCTATTTCTTTGTTTTTGCGGGCATAAATAAAGAAAATCAATGTATGACTTGATTTATTGAAGTTCGCGCGTAGATATTGTTCATCGTGATACGACCCCTGCCGACCCGGTGCCCGCTCTGTGAAGGCCGCGTTCATGTGGAGCGCATCAAGTGCGAGCACTGCGCGAGCGCGGTGGAGGGGCACTTCGAGCTGGGCTGGCCGGGCGCGTTGTCGCCGGAGCAGCTGCGGTTCGTGAAGGTGTTCCTGGTGTGCCGCGGGAAGATCAAGGACGTCGAGGCCGCGCTGGGCCTCTCGTACCCGACGGTGGTCTCGCGGCTCGAAGACGTGGTGGCCGCGCTGGGTGAGCCGCGCGTGAAAGAAGAGTCACCACGAGAGCAGTCGCTCGACGTGCTGGAGCAGCTCTCGAGCGGGCAGATCGACGTGAACGAAGCAGAGCGGCGCCTCAAGAAGAAGCGCTGAAGGAGACCCCATGGCCAAGCAGATGAGCATCGTCCCCCTGGAGTTTGCGGAGCGCCCGGCGCTCGAGCTGCGCGCGACGGCGGAGCGCATTCGCGTGGTGCCGGTGGAGCCCGGCCAGCGCCCGCGCATCGAGGTCGAGAGCCAGCGGCGAGACCCCGCGACGCTGCAGGTGGAGCGCTCCGGCGAGACGCTGGTGGTGACCACCGACAGCACCCGCGCGCTCGCCTCGTGGGTGTTCGGCGCGGTGCCGTTCTCGGCGTTGACGCTCTTCGTGCCGGAGAACGTGCGCGCGCGCATCCGCCAGGACTTCGGCTCGCTGGAGGTGGAGCGCCTGGTGGGCTGCGACCTCGAGCTCTCCGCGAGCGCCGGCACCATCGCGCTGAGTCACCTCCGCGGCCGGCTGCAGGTGTCGGTCGACTCCGGCACCATCACCGGCGAGCACCTGGCGGGCACCTTCAACGTGCGCACCTCGGCGGGCAGCGTGAAGCTGGGCGTCGACGCGCTCGACGCGGGCGACCACCGGTTCACCACCGAACTTGGCAGCGTCAAGTTGTTCCTCGCGCCGGGGCAGCAGGTGAAGTTCGACAGCATCACCTCGCTGGGCAGCTCGCGCATCAGCTACCCCTCGGTGGAAGGGGCGCCCGCGCACGTGCGGCTCTCCGCGGAGCTGGGCTCCATTCGCGTGAAGGAGGGCGACGCGTTCATCGACGAGCGCCACGGCGATTGGGCCGACTGGCGGCGGCTGTGGCACGACGCGGTGGAGACGGTGGGCGGGGTGATCTCCGACGCCGCGCCGAAGCCGAACCCGCAGCCGGTGCCCGAAGCCGAGCTGCGCAAGGTGCTCGAGCTGCTGCAAGACGGGAAGATCAACGCGCAAGACGCGGAGCGGCTGATCCGCGCGATGGGCCGGTGATCACCGGCAGAAGGTTCGGCTTGACTTGAGAAATCGAGGCCCCTACCTTGCCTTGGCGCTGTCGCCTTCGGGTCCGATCAGGTTCGAGCGGGTTTGAAGGGCTCCCCTCCAGCAACACTTCGCAGCCTCAAAAGCAGTTTTGCGGCAGCCCTGCGAACCCCCTAGACGCACATGGCTACGGCTCGTACCTCGAAGGCTTCCGCTGACTCGTCCAAGAAGCGTCGCGCGAAGGAAGAAGAGAAACCGAAGAAGCGCTCCCGCCGCGAGGAAGAAGTCGACGCCGCGCCCGAGCTCGAAGAGGTGGCCGCGCGGGGCGCTGAAGCGCCGGCGGAGCCCGAGGAGCGCGACGAGCGCCGCGATGACGACGACGAAGAGAACCGCCCCAAGCCGGTGTTGACGCCGGTGACGCACGCGGTGCGCGACGACGACATCCAGGAGGCGCGGATCTCCGGTGACGCCGCGGTGGCCGACGCCGCCGAGAGCGACGCGCCGTCTGAGAACGGTGGCTCGGAGAAGAAGCTGCAGGTGCTGCAGCTCAATGACCTCAAGCGCATGAAGATCACCGAGCTCTCGAAGATGGCCCACAACCTGGGCATCGAGGGCACGCAGGGGCTCAAGAAGCAGGAGCTGCTGGTCTCCATCCTCCAGAACGTGACGGAGAAGCGGTACGAGGTGCAGGCCGAAGGCGTGATGGAGCAGATGAGCGACGGCTACGGCTTCCTGCGCAGCGCCGACTCTGACTACCAGCCCAGCCCTGACGACATCTACGTCTCGCCGTCGCAGGTGCGCCGCTTCAACCTGCGCCCGGGCGACACCATCACCGGGCCGATCCGCCAGCCGCGGGAGGGCGAGCGCTACTTCGCGCTGCAGAAGGTCGAGAAGATCAACTTCGCCGACCCGTTCAGCGCCGACGTCAAGGAGCGCATCCTCTTCGACAACCTGACGGCGCTGTACCCGACCCAGAAGCTGCACCTGGAGCACGAGGCGGGCGACTTCACCACGCGCATCATCGACATGTTCTCGCCCATCGGGCTGGGCCAGCGCTGCCTCATCGTCGCGCCGCCCAAGGCCGGCAAGACGGTGATGCTGCAGAACATCGCGCACGCCATCTCGCAGAATCACCCCGACATCCACCTCATCGTGCTGCTGGTCGACGAGCGCCCTGAAGAGGTCACCGACATGCAGCGCAGCGTGCGCGGCGAGGTGGTGGCTTCGACCTTCGACGAGCCGGCCACGCGCCACGTGCAGGTCGCGGAGATGGTCATCGACAAGGCCAAGCGCCTGGCCGAGCAGAAGAAGCACGTGTGCATCCTCCTCGACTCGATCACGCGTCTGGCGCGCGCCTACAACACGGTGGTGCCGCCGTCGGGCAAGATCCTGTCAGGCGGCGTCGACGCCAATGCGCTGCACCGGCCCAAGCGCTTCTTCGGCGCGGCCCGCAACATCGAGGAGGGCGGCTCGCTGACCATCATCGGCACCGCGCTCATCGACACCGGCAGCCGCATGGATGAGGTCATCTTCGAGGAGTTCAAGGGCACCGGTAACTCGGAGATCGTCCTCGACCGGAAGCTCTTCGAGAAGCGCATCTTCCCCTGCATGGACATCAACAAGTCGGGCACGCGCAAGGAGGAGCTGCTGCTCAGCCCGGCCGACCTGGTGCGCATCACCGCGCTGCGGCAGGTGCTGCACCCGTTCACGCCCATCGACGCGATGGAGTTCGTGCTCAAGCACATGCGGCCGACCAAGACGAACGTCGAGTTCCTCGGCGGCATGAACCGGTGAAGCGCCTGGCGCTCGCCGCGCTGCTGTCGCTGGCGGCGTGTGGAGAGCTGCCAGACCCGCCCGTGGAGGACGCGGGCACGCCCTGCCTCGGAGACGAGGACTGCGTGCCCGATGCGTGCTGCGGCGTGGGGCAGAACGCGGTGCACGTCAGCGAGGCGCCGGCGTGCGCGGGCGTCACCTGCGAGACCTCGTGTGACGTGACGCAGGTGCGCTGCGGGTGCGGCGTGCCGGTGTGCCGCGACTCGCGGTGCAGCGTCGCGGTGGCGGTCGACCCCTCCTGCGGGTGAACCGTGGGGAGCCGGTGGATCGGCCGGGCGGCTTCGGCTACACGGGCCCACCCCTCATGAAACGGCTTTTCCCCCTGCTGTCACTGCTGTTGTGCGCCTGCCCTCCGGTGCGCTCCACGACCGACACCGACGCCGGCACCAACGAGCTCGTGGGCCGTTCGTGCAACGTCGACGCGGAGTGCGGCGGGCTCCGGTGCGACAAGGTTCGCCATCAGTGCATCTGCCTGTCTGACGCGAGCTGCAACCCCACCAACATGGGCGAGCAGAAGTTCTGCAACAACTACACGGGCCTCTGCGTCACCGAGATCACCGGCTGCAAGGGGAACACCGACTGTGGCCCCGGCATGTACTGCGACCCGTCGACGCGCGCGTGCAACGCCATCAAGACCTTCTGCCAGGCGTGCGCGGCCGACCGCGAGTGCGGCGGCGTGAAGGACGACTGCGTGCTCGACACGACGCTGAACCGGAAGTTCTGCGGCACCTCGTGCGCGTTGAACTCCGACTGCCCGCGCGGCACCACCTGTCAGAACGTGAACGACGGCGGGGTGAACCAGTGCTGGCCCGACCGCACCGCGACCGGCGCGCGCGCCACGTGCAACAACTTCCAGGGCTGCGTCCCCGACTCGCTGCAGACCTGCAACGCCGACCCCGACTGTGGCGACGCGTCGCAGCGCTGCGAGCCCACGCTGGGCAAGTGCATCGCCGCGACCCAGACCTGCCCCTTCGGCACCACGTGCGACCCGCGCGTGAAGCTGTGCCTCGCCGACTGCCTGCAAGACAGCGACTGCGGCGACGCGACCCTGCGCTGCGTGAACCGCGTGTGCGAGCCGGTGGCGGCGTGCCAGGTCGACGACGACTGCGCCGTGGGGAAGAGCTGCGCCATCCCTCCCGGGCAGACGGTGGGCACCTGCAAGCCGTCGTGCAACTCCGACCTCGAGTGCCCGCTGGGCCAGGTCTGCGTCACCGGCAACGCGCGCGCGTCGTGTCAGGTGGGGTGCTCGTTCAACTCCGACTGCCGCGTCGACCAGCGCTGCAACCAGACCTCCCGGCAGTGTGAAGGCCCGCTGACCACCGACGGCCGCGTGTGCCAGGGCACCAGCGCGTGCAGCACCTGCCAGGTGTGCGACGGAGTGGCGACGCTGTGCCACGACGCGAAGCTCGACTTCCCGTACTGCCAGACCTGCAGCTCCGACACCGAGTGCTCGGGTGGCAAGTGCGTGGCCATGACCTCCACGCTGCCCGACGGCGGGCCGGGCTTCACCCAGAGCGTGTGCGCCCGCTACTGCGGCGCCGGTCAGCCGGAGTGCCCCCAGGGGTTCTCGTGTCTCACCCTCACCAGCGGCCAGTCGGCGTGCATTCCGTCTGACCGCTCCTGCACCGGGAAGTGCCTGTGAAGCGCCTGCTGACCACGTTCGCGGTGTCGACGTTGATGGCCTGCTCCGGGCCGCAGCAGTACGTGCCGGAGCTCTGCGGTGACGGCATCGACAACGATGAGAACGGCAAGACCGACTGCGCCGATGACTGGTGCAAGTCGGAGGCCTCCTGTCAGGTCGACCACGGGTCGTGCCCGAAGTGCGGCGAGGCGTGCGCGCGCCAGCTCGACTGCTTCGCCACCACCATCTTCAACGAGTCGCTGCCGCTCCCGCTGTGCAAGGCGGGCATCTGCGAGCAGCTGGCGACGACGGTGCGGCCGAAGGTCACGGTCAACACCAGCGCGTTCAACGGCTTTGGCCTCTCCATCCGGAGCGGCACCACGCGCTTCATCAGCAAGACGGCGGTCAACGGCTCGGCGGTGAGCTGCGCGACGCTGGAGGCCGCGGCCTCGGCCAGCGTGCCCGACGCGCTCGACACCGACGGCGGGGTGAACCTGCTGGGCCTCGACGTGACGCGCCTCGACAGCTGGATGGGCACCGTCAACTACCCGCTGGTCACCGCGCAGACCCACGGCCCGTACCTCATCTGGCTGGAGTTCTGGGGCGGCTACCCCGACAGCGCCACCAAGTACCCGGCGGGCGTGCGCCGCGGCCACAGCTGCTTCGAATCAGAGCCGAAGATCACCACCGAGATCCTCGCTGACTACAACTGCCCGTCGGCCATCTCCGACGCGGGCGTGTGCCATCAGTACGATCTGTCGATCAACATCGACTAGCTCCAGAGCAGCCGGGAGCGCTCGTCCCAATAGCGCTCGGCGGGCCGCGAGAATTCCTGCCAGCCGTCGACCGCGCCGAGCTCTCGCGCGCGCAGGTTCGACTCGAGCTGCGCCGGCGTCGCCGCGCCCGAGAGCACCACGTCGATGAACGGCTGACGCAGCGCGATGCCGAGGGCCAGCGCGTCGGGCGTCGCGTCGTGGCGCGCGGCGAACCCCAGCCAGCCCGCGAGTTGACCGCGCGGTGACAGCAGCCCGTTCGCGAGGCCCTCTTTCACGATGGTGTGCAGCCCGCGCTGCTTCGCGCGCTGCAGCGCCGGCCCGGAGGAGGGCTCGAGCACGTTCCATGTCGCCTGCACCCAGCTGAAGACCGGCAGCTCGAGCGCGGCGTCGATGACGTCGGCCTGCCGCGCGCCGGTGACCGACAGCCCCACCTCCACGCCCGTCGCCTTCAGCTCCGCGAGGCGCTCCAACACGCGCGCGTCGCGCAGCACGCCGCTCTCCAGCGTCACGGAGTGGATTTGAAAGACGCGCAGCCAGCGACCCAGCAGCGCGCGCGACTCCTCCCACTGCGCGTCGAGGTGTTCGCGGGAGAGATCCTTCACCTCGTGCGAGGCGGCGGTCGACTGCCAGTTGGCCGTGTAGCGGTAGCCCCACTTCGACGAGACGCAGACGTCGGTGGGGCCGCGCGTGTCGAGCCAGCGCGCGAGGAACGCCTCGGCGCGGCCATAGCTGCGGGCGGTGTCGAAGTGGCGGATGCCGCGCGCGTACGCGAGGTCCATCACCGCGTGGGCTTGCGCCTCCATCGCCGCGGGAGCGGTGGACGCGAAGTCATGCGCGTGACCGAGGGTCATGTAGCCGGGGCGCCCGAGGGCGGCCAGACCGAGGCCCAGCTGCGCCATCAGTCTTCGCGGGTGAGGATCTCGGCGCCCTGGTCGGTGACGAGAATGGTGTGCTCGAACTGCGCCGCGCGCTTGAGGTCCTTCGTCACGGCGGTCCAGTCGTCGTCCCACGTGACTTCTTCGTGGGAACCGATGGCGATCATCGGCTCGATGGTGAAGGTCATGCCCGGCACCATCTTCGTGGTGGAGCGCGCGTCGAAGTAGTGGGGGATCTGCAGGCCCGAGTGGAAGACGTCGCCGATGCCGTGGCCGCAGTACGCGCGCACCACGCCGTAGCCGTACACGTCGGCGTGCTGCTCGATGGCGCGGCCGATGTCGGAGATGGGCCGGTTGGGCTTCACCGCCTCGATGCCCTTCATCAGGCACTCGTGCGTCACGCGTACCAGTTGCTGGCTCTCGTCGTCGGCGGTGCCGGCGAAGAAGGTGGCGTTGGTGTCGCCGTGCACGCCGTCGAGGAAGATGGTCACGTCGAGGTTGATGATGTCGCCGTCGCGCAGCGGGCGATCATCGGGGATGCCGTGACAGATGACCTCGTTGACCGAGGTGCACACCGACTTGGGGAAGCCGCGGTAGCCCAGCGGCGACGGGTAGCCGCCGGCCTTGATGGTCAGCTCGTGCACGTACGCGTCGATCTCATCGGTGGTGACGCCGGGCTTCACCAGTTCGCTCGCCAGCCGGAGGATCTTCGCGGCCTCGCGGCACGCGCGGCGCATGCGCACGATCTCCTCTGCGGTGCGCACGTCGCGGCCGCTGCCCGGGCCGGGCGTGCCGGTCTGCCAGTAGTCGGGGCGGGCGATGTCGTCGGGCACCACGCGGCGGGGCGACAGGCGGCCCGGGCGCACGCGGTTCTCCTCGAGGCGCTTGCGCTCGGCCTTGGCGAACTCGGCGTCGTCGTCCTGGTGGCACTTCTTGTACTTCTTGCCGGAGCCGCACCAGCAGGGCTCGTTGGTCTTCGGCAGCTTGTGGGGCGGGCGCTGCGCGTTCGCGCCGGGCGTGACTTCGGTCTTCACGGGGCTTTGTTTAGCGCCCTGACTCCCGCTCGGCCACAGCCGCTTCGTTGAGGAACCGCCGCTCGACCGAGTCGACCAGCTCGCGCAGCTGGGGGCGTTTCAGGCGCCCCTCCGTGGCCTCGGCGAGCGCGAGCACCTGCTCGGTGATGAAGCGCGTGAGGAACAGCAGCATCGCCTTGTCACCGGCGTGCAGGCCCTCCACCAGCCAGCGCTGGTTGCGCAGGTAGTCGTCGTAGGCGTCGTGTTCGTGCGCGAGCTCGAAGCGCGTCAGCACGAAGGCCGCGCGGTACAGGTGCAGCGAGGGGCGCTCCTTCGCCTCGGCGACCACGGGAGGCAACACGTCGTCGAGGAGGCGCGGCGGCCAGTAGCCGAGCTCCTGGGCGAAGAGCTTGCTGACCTCCTCGAGGAGGTGCTGCGCCAGCGGCACCGGCTTCTGGCCGAGAATGAGGTCCCACTTCGAGGGCTGCACGCCGCGGTTCTACTTCACGACGAGACGGCGCAGGCGCTCGCTGTGCGGCTCCTCGGGCACCGGCAGGCTCAAGCCCGTGAACAGCTCGTGGCGGACGACGCGGTACACGGAGCTGTTGGTGAGCAGCTCGCGGTGCACCACGTTGGGCACCTCGACGTTGGCGAGGTTGGGCGAGGTCAGCTCCAGCACGCAGCTCGCCGCCGGGTTGACGCGATCGCTGCGCGAGTAGATCGACACCAGCTTCACCGCCGGAGGGAAGGCGCCCAGCTTCAACCGGTGGATGAAGGGCGAGCGCGGCGTGAGCTGCCAGATGCTGCGCGAGATCATCCCGTAGGCGGCGATGCCGAAGTAGGCCGAGGGCGAGCCGTTGAAGGGCGTGCCCAGGGTGATGACGTTCTTCACGCGGCGCTCTCCGCCGAGGCGCTTCACGTAATACGAGGCGATGAGCCCGCCTTTGGAGTGCCCCACGATGGAGAGCGGCCCCATCTCCGGGTAGCGCTGGTAGAGGCGATCGACCTTGTCGCGCACCTTCTCGGCGAGCGCGTCGATGGCGTTGGTGTTGAAGAGGTCCTTCCAGCCGCCGAGGTTGATGCTCCACACGCAGAACTGATCTCGCCGCAGCCGATGCTCGAGGATCTCGAAGCTCTGCCGCGTCGACATGAAGCCGTAGAGCAGCAGCACCGGCCGCGGGCAGTTGGTGAAGTCGGTGCGGCGCACGATTCGATTCGAGGCGCGATCGAACTCGAAGTAGCCCTTGATGTAGCGCGCGTACCGCTTGAGCTGTCGCACGCGCAGTTCCAGCACCGACATGCGCCGTCGAGTCTACGGCGCATGGAGGCGGCAAGGCGAAGTTCGCGCTACGCGGTGCGGCAGAGCACGAACCAGTTGTCGAGGCGCTTTGCACCGCGCCACGCCCGCCCGATGGACACGTGCTTCGAGACGGCGCGCACGCGGTCCTTCGTGTTGTTGAAGACGAACCTCGAGAGGCGTGCCGAGTTGGAGAGGATCCTGGGCCCGCCCACGTGCGGCCGCGGCGGGTATCGCGTGTAGTCGACCAGCACCTCGCCGCCGTCTGCCGTGACGACGAAGTAGCCGGGGCCCACGAAGGTGTTCACGGTGAAGCCCGAATCGTTGAAGCCCCAGCGCTCGGTGGCCACCTTCGACGCGTCGTCGGGCACCGCGAAGACCTTGGCGAAGCGCGTGAAGGCGAGCAGCGAGTTGCGGCCTTCGTGGCGAACGCCGTGGAGCGGCGGCGTCGCGGCGGGCGCGAGATCGTCGAGCGTCATCTTCCGCGCGCCTTCGACGAGGTCGAACAGCTTCGCCTGGTGGGCGCTGGTGAGGGCCATCGTCTGCGTCAGGCGTTCCGCGTCGGGCAGGGCGTCGAGGTGTTCGGCGAGCGCCTGCGCGGTCACGGAAGCAGAGGTGATCAATTCAGAGAAAATCACGGGGAAATCCTGGGTGGTTTGTAAGGCGGGCTCTCAGTCGTATCGGAAAACCGGCGCGGCGCGGGCTCCGACAATGGAGCACCATGACGACCTACCGCATCAAGAAGGGTGACACGCTGTCGGGCATCGCGCGTCGGTACGGCACCAGCGTCTCGGCGCTGGCGAAGGCGAACCACCTGCGCAACGCGAACGTGATCAGCGCGGGTCGCACGCTGACGATCCCCGGGCACAGCAGCGCGAGCTCGTTCACGCCCGCGAAGAAGACCACGAAGACGCACGCGGCGGCGCCGGTGCGGGGCGGCTCGGGCGCGAAGGGCTCGTCGAAGCTGGCGGCGGCGGGGCGGCGCGCGGCGTTGAGCATCGGCGGCTACCGAACGCGCGGGCTGTGCGCGACGGGAGTCTCGCGCGCCATCCGCGCGGCGTACGGCATCACGGTGCGCGGCAACGGCAACCAGATCGACAACAACCTCCCGCGCCGCAAGTTCAAGCAGGTGCACATGACGCTGGCGCAGGCGCTCAGGACGCCCGGCCTCATCCTCACCTGGGAGCGCACCTCCACGCGGCTGGGCCGCATCTACGGCCACACCGCGATTACGGCGGGCGACGGGCACACCAGCTACAGCGACTTCATCGAGCGCAACACGCACGGCAGCGGCCGCTTCGGGCTGAAGATCTTCGCGCCCATCTGAAGCACTGCGCAGCGCTGAACCTCTCCGCCTCGCCATCTCCGTTGATGGCGGGGAGGTGTCGTTTAATGCTCTGAATTTGCTGGTGAATATCTATAGACCTTGCGTGTGGACCACGTGGTCTGTAGAAGGGCGTAGACCACGCGGTCTACACCATGATTCGCCCCCGATTCGAGAAGCTGGAAGCAGACAAGAAGCAGCGGCTGATGGAGGCCGCGATGCGCGAGTTCGGCAGCAAGCCGTTCGAGGTCGCGTCGATCAACCGCATCCTCGACGAGGCGGGGTTCTCGAAGGGGTCGTTCTATTACTACTTCGATGACAAGGCCGACCTGGCCTTCGCGACGCTGGCGCACGCCGCGTCGGTGCTGGGCGATCTCTCGCAGCTGAAGCTCCCGGAGTCGCCGGAGGACTTCTGGGCGGCGCTGCGTGACGTCAGCATGGGCCAGCTCCGCGAGCTGGAGACGAACCGCCTTCAGCTCGACGTGGTGACGCACCTGGGCGCCGCGATGGCGCACAACCCCGACTTCGCCGCGCGGGTGATGCCGTTCTTCGCGCCGCGCCGCCAGCGGATGATCGAGTTCTTCCAGCACGGCGTGAAGGTCGGCGCGCTGCGCAGTGATGTGCCGGCGGCGAACCTCATGTCGCTGCTCGAGAGCGCGAAGTTGTCGGCGTACAAGTCGATGTTCCCCCCCGATGTGGTGCCGACGCAGGCGCAGCTGGAGTCGTTCGGCGACTTCATGCTCGACCTCATGCGCCGCATCTCTGCTCCGTGAGGTGATTCATGAATGCACTGTTGATGGCGCTGTTGCTGGCTGGCTCCGACGCGCCGCCGGCTGATCTGCCCGCGTGCCCGTCTGACTCCGAGACGCCCGACGTCGCGCAGCTCATCACCCGCACCGAGCGCGTGATGGACGGCAGGTCGTCGGTCTCGGTGATGAAGATGAACATCAAGACGCCCACCTTCGAGCGCACGGTGAAGATGAAGACGTGGACCAAGGGCCGCGACTACGCGCTCATCCGCGTGATGGAGGGCGGCGCGCGCGACACCGGCATGATGACGCTCAAGCGCGAGAAGCAGCTGTGGAACTACCTGCCGCAGGCGGGCCGCGTGATGAAGCTCCCCTCGGGGATGATGGGCGACAGCTGGATGGGCTCCGACTTCACCAACGACGACCTGGTGAAGGGCAGCTCGCTGGCCAACGACTTCGAGTCGCGCGTCGACAAGGTCGGCGAGCTCGATGGCCGCAAGGTCTGGTTCATCACGCTGATCCCGAAGGCCAGCTCCACCGCGGTGTGGAGCAAGGTCGAGATGGTGCTCGACCGCGAGAGCTGCCTGCCGCTCGAGCAGCGCTTCTTCGATGAAGACAACAAGCTCGCGCGGCGCATGACCTTCTCCGAGCTGAAGAAGGTCGGCTGGCGCACCTACCCGATGAAGATGACGGTGCAGCCCTCCGAGGCGGGGCGCGCGACGAGCATCACCTACGAGTCGATCGAGCTCGACGGCGACGTGCCTGACGACACCTTCAGCCTCCGCCGCCTGCAGTCCGGGAGGGACTGACCGATGTTGCTCTCCATGGCGTGGCGCAACGTGTGGAGGAACGCACGGCGCTCGATCATCACCATGTCGGCGCTCGCGCTCGGCGTGGGCGGCATCGTGGGGCTCTACAGCTACCGCGAGTCGACCTACCGCTACCTCGTCGCCGACGTGACGCAGGGGCTCGTCGGTCACCTGCAGGTGCACGGCCGCGGCTACCAGGAGGCGCCCTCGCTCACGACGGTGGTGCGCGAGCCGAAGCAGATCGAAGCGAAGGTGTTGAGCGCGTTGCCGGGCGCGCAGGCCGAGCGTCGCGTCATCGGCGCGGGGCTGGCGGGGGCCGGTGACAAGTCGGCGCCGGTGTCGGTGCTGGGCGTCGAGCCGGGGAACAGCGGGCTGTACGAGCTCGTCTCCGGCGCCGAGCCGAAGGCGTCGCACGAGGTGCTGGTCGGCAAGGAGCTCGCGGAGGAGCTCGCGCTGAAGCCGGGCAGTGAGCTGGTGCTGGTGAGCCAGGCCACCGACGGCTCGGTGGCGAACGATCGCTACACGGTGTCGGGCACGTTCAGCTCCGCCAGCGGCGAGCTCGACGCGTCGGCGGTGGTGCTGCCCATCGCGGCCGCGCAGGAGTTCTTCGGGCTCGGCGACGCCGTGCACCAGATCGTGGTGCGGCTCCCGGTCGATCGCGAAGACGTGTCGTCGGAGGTCAGCGCCGCGCGCTCCGCGTTGGATCTCTCGTCGCTCGAGGCGCTCTCGTGGAGCGAGATGATGCCGGAGATGAAGGCGTCGATGGACGCCAAGCGCGGCAGCCAGAGCGCCACCGACTTCATCATCTTCCTCATCGTGGGCCTCGGCGTGTTCAACGCGATGACGATGTCGGTCTTCGAGCGCACGCGGGAGTTCGGCGTGCTGATGTCGGTGGGCACGCGGCCGAGCCGGGTGCTGGGGCTCGTGTTGACGGAGTCGCTCTGGCAGGCGCTGCTGGGCTTCGTGGTGGGCGTGGGCGTCGCGACCGCCGTCATCTACGGCATCGGCACCGTCGACCTCACGAAGATGATCAAGGGCGACATGATGGGCGTGCGCATGCCCAGCCGCATCGAGCTGGGGCTGGAGTGGGGCTCGCTGAAGGGCGCGGGCGTCACGGCGCTGCTCACCGCGGTGCTGGGCGGCTTCTTCCCCGCGCTGCGCGCCGCGCGGCTCAACCCCGTCGAAGCGTTGAGGCACACATGAGCGGCTCCCTGTCACTCGCGTGGCGCAACATCTGGCGCAACAAGCGCCGCACGCTGATCAGCATGTCGGCCAGCGGCGTCGGGCTGCTGCTGGTCATCTTCTACTCGGGCCTCATGGGCGGGATGATGGGCGAGGCGAAGAACCAGCTCGACAACGGCGGCCTGGGGCACGTGGAGGTGGTGGCCGACGGCTTCCGCCCGAAGCGCGACGTGGAGAAGGTGATGCCCGGCGACGTCGCGTGGCGCGAGGCGCTGCAGCTGCCGCCCGGCGCGGAGGCGGGTACGCGCGTGCTGGCGCGCGGCCTGGCGACCTCGGCGCGCGGGAACGACCCGGTGCAGGTCTTCGGCGTGGAATGGACCCAGGAGCCGCTGCTCTCGGCGCACTTGAAGACGCTGAAAGAGGGTGAGCTGCCGGGCGACGCCAAGGGCATCGTGGTGGGCGACAAGCTGGCCGAGCGCCTCGGGCTCAAGCTGGGGTCGAAGCTGCGGCTGATGGTCTCGCGCGCCGACGGAGAGATGGGCGCGGATCTGTTTCGCGTGCGCGGCATCTTCCACTCCATCTCGCCGGCCATCGGGCAGCGCTACGTCTACGTCTCGCAAGACGCGGCGCGGTCGCTGCTCGGGATGGAGCACGGCTCGCACCAGTTGGTGGTGCAGCTCAACGACCCGAACCAGGCCGACGCGGTGTCGGCGAGCCTCAAGGCGCAGCTGGGCAAGGGCTACGACGTGGAGACGTGGGGCGAGCTGCTGCCGGTGCTCAAGCGCATGGACGCGCTCACCAGCAACGTCGTCTTCGCGATGGGCATCTTCGTGTACCTGCTGGTCGGCCTCGGCGTGTTGAACACCATGTTGATGTCGGTGCTCGAGCGCACGCGGGAGTTCGGCGTGTTGATGTCGCTGGGCACGCGCGCGTCGCGCATCGTGCGGGTGGTGCTCGCGGAGTCGTTCTGGATCGGCACGTTGAGCGTCATCGTCGGCGGCCTGCTGGGCGGCCTCTTGAGCTGGTACTTCTCGCAGCACGGCGTCTCCCTCGGCGGCGGTGAGTCGCTGGAGATGGAGGGCGTCACGATGTCGCGCGTGCTGCACACCCGCTTCAGCTGGGCCGACATCGCGAAGGCCGCCAGCTTCGTCTACCTGATGGCGCTCGTCGTCGGGCTCTACCCCGCGTCTCGCATCACGCGGCTGGAGCCCGCCGAGGCGCTGCGTCGCACCTGAAAAGGAGTCACCCATGGCTACCGTGGTCGAAGTCGAGAACGTCTCGCGTGTGTACGAAGAGAAGGGTCAGCCGCCCGCGCCCGCGCTGCGCGGCGTGTCGCTCAAGGTCGAGCAGGGGGAGTTCATGGCGCTGTCGGGGCCGAGCGGCTCCGGCAAGACGACGCTGCTCAACCTCATCGGCGGGCTGGATCACGCCACGTCGGGCGACATCCGCATCGATGGCAAGCCGCTGTCGGGGCTCTCCCGCGCGGAGCTGTCGGATCTACGCCGTGACAAGATCGGCTTCATCTTCCAGGCGTACAACCTGGTGCCGGTGCTGACCGCCGCGGAGAACGCGGCGTACGTGCTGGAGCTGCAGGGCGTCTCCGCCGACGAGCGGCGCAAGCGCGTGAAGGAGCTGTTCGAGCGCATCGGCCTCGGCGCGCACCTCGACTCGAAGCCGCTCAAGATGTCGGGCGGCCAGCAGCAGCGCGTGGCCGTCGCGCGCGCCATCGTGTCGAAGCCCGCCGTGGTGTTGGCCGACGAGCCGACCGCGAACCTCGATCAAGCGACCGGCGCCGCGCTGATGGACCTGATGCGCGAGCTCAACCGCGAGCGCGGCATCACCTTCATCTTCTCGACGCACGACCCGATGGTGCTCTCGCGCGCCGATCGCGTGGTGAAGCTCATCGACGGCCAGGTCGTCGCCCATGAGCCGCGCGCTTAGCCTCTGCGCACTGTTGCTCCCGGCCTTCGCGTTCGGCGCGGAGGTGGCGCGCGACGAGTCGACCGGGGCGGTGCTGGAGGTCAGCGGCTTCTACAAGTCGCTCCTGCAGGGCGTGGTGCTCAACGGCAAGGTCGTGGAGCTCTCGCGCGCGCAGGCGAAGCTGCTGGCCGACGCGACGGGCGCCAGCACGCCCACCATCCCCGACGGTGGGTTCTTGAACGCGCACCTCGCGCGCGTGTCGTCGCGCTTCCGCATCGCCGACAAGTTCGAGCTCGACGTCGCGTGGCAGCTGCAGCTGGCGTTGGTGTCAGACCCGGTGCTGGCGGGTGGCTTGAGCAGCACCGTCGGCGGCACGTCTTCAGGGGCGCAGCGCCGGCTCGTGGAGCTCGCGGGCGTGCTGGGGCAGGGCAGCGCGTGGAGCATCAGCCACAACCTCGATCGCCTCGCGGTGAAGATCGCGCTGCCGTTCGGCGACCTCACCGTGGGCCGGCAGGTGCTGTCGTGGGGCACGGGCCGCTTGTGGAACCCCACCGACGTGCTCTCGCCGTTCCCGCCGACGGTCGTCGATCGCGAGGTGCGCCGCGGCTTCGACGCCGTGCGGCTGGCCATCGCGCTCGGAGAGGTGACGCAGTTGGACCTGCTCTATCTCCCGCAGCCGAAGCTGGAGGATCAGGGCGGCGTCGCGCGCTTCCAGACGAACACCAGGGGGTGGGACTGGTCGTTGTCGGCGGGCAAGTACGTGGGCGACCTCGTCTTCGGCGCAGATGTCGTCGGCGATCTCGGCCCCATCGGCGTGCACGCGGAGGGCGCGTACACGGTGCAGCTCAAGGGCCTTGGCGGAGGCCCCGTCAGCGTCGGCGAGCACTTCTTCCGCGGTGTCATCGGCGCCGAGGCGCGGCCGCACGAGAAGCTGCTGCTGATGCTCGAGTATTCGTACAACGGCTACGGCTCGGCGAACCCGTCGCGGTACGCGGCGATCCTCTCCTCGGCGCGGGTGCAACGCGGAGAGATCTTCGGCGCGGGGAAACACCAGGCGGCGCTGGCGGCGAACTTCCTCGCGACCGAGGCGCTCACCGCGTCGCTGTCGGTGTTGGCGAACCTCTCCGACCCGAGCGCGATGGTCATCCCCACCGTCGAGTACTCGGTGACGCAGAACGTGCTGCTGCGCGGCGGCCTCTATGTGCCCATCGGCAGGCCGCCCGACCCGAACGTCGCGCGCGCGCTGTCGACGACCGACGTGCTGACCAACTCCGCGGCGTGGCAGCAGCTGGTAGCCACGCGCGGGTTGCGCAGCGAGTACGGGGCGTCGAGCTTCGGCGCCTTCGTACAGGTCGGCATCTACGCGCCCTGAGGCGGGGCTTCGTCGCGCGTCACCGCGAGCACGCGCAGCCGCCGGGGCCCGCCGGGCATCTGCCAGTCGATCTCCTGCCCGACGCGGAGCCCGAGGAGCGCGCAGCCCCACGGCGCCAGCACCGAGATGCGCCCGGCGTTGGAGTCGGCCCGCAGCGGGTAGACGAGCTGCAGCCGGCGGCGTTGCCCGGTGGCCAGCTCCTCGTAGTCGAGCGTGCTGTTCATCACCACGACGTCCGCGGGCACCTCGGCCAGCGGTGCGACGCGCGCGCGCTCCAGCTCGAACTCCAGTTGTTCGGCGACGCCTGCGCCGCCGGCGCGTGCCACCAACTGCTGGAGTTGCTCGCGGTCTTCTGCGGCGACGATGAGGGGAGGAGAAGACGTCATGACGGGACCTCGGCTTTCAGGGGAAGAAGCGCGAGCCCGGACGGCACCATGTCACCCGGGCTGGAGCGCCGGGCGTGTGGTGAAGGCTCTAACCAGCGAGCCCGCAGCAGACGGCCGGCACGAGGCCGCGCGTGGGCGCGACCTCGGTCAGCAGCAGCTTCAAGGCGTCGTGGAGGTGAGACATCGCGTCGAGAGGTAGCACCGACCTCTCGCGCATTTCAACCACCCGCGCCTCCTCGAAGGAGGGGCTACGCTGCGCGGCCATGCGTCGTCTGTGGCCGTTCCTGGTGTTGTTGGCGTGTGCACCCGTCGCGAAAGAAGAGCCGCCGCACTTCTTGTGGAGCCCCGACGCGCAGTCGCTCGACAACCCGTTCCCCGATGAGCGCTTCATCGCCAACGGCGAGGTGACGTACCGCAAGGGTTGGTACAAGCCGTTCTTCCCCGCGGAGAAGGTGACGCCGCAGGCCAACGGCTACTTCTCGCTCGTCGCGCGGCAGGCGAAGACCGAGGTGAAGTCGCTGGGCAATTTCGGGGCGACGTTGATCCCTGCGAGCGAGAAGTTGGACGCGGCGTCGCTCCATGGGCACGTGGCGCGGCTGGTGAAAGAGGACGCCGGTTGGCGCGTGCTGGAGCGAGACGTCGCCGTCGAGCACCCCAGCGAGGTGGTGGCCGCGCACGGCCTCACGTACCCCGACGGCTGGCCGGAGTTCCTCGCCACGCGCCCGTCGGTGCCGCTGCCGGAGGGGAAAGAGGGCCTGCTGGTGGTGCTCAAGGGCCCGAAGACCGCCGCGGGCGCGGAGCTGGGCAGGGGCGCTGCGTTCGACGAGAACAACACCATCGACGACGGCGCGCTGCAGGCGCTGGGCGTCTCGCGCGACGAGGTCATCTATTTCCTCCCGCAGAAGGCGGGGGAGACGACGCAGTTGTTCGACGCGCTGGCGGCGTGGGCCGAGGCGAACCCCGCGGCCATCACCGTGCCGTCGCAGGGCGTGGTCGACGGCATCCCGCTGGGGCGCTACCAGTCGGGCGCCGCGGGGTGGAACAACGTGACGCCGTACCTCGGGACCGCGCCGCACGTCGGGTGGGTGGTGGTCGGGGAGTTCGCCGCGCGAGATCTCCGCGAAGACACCGGCACCACTGACGCCCCCGCGTTCCGCTTCAACGCCGACTGGGCGGCCAACCCGTCACTCGCGCCGCTCGTCCCGCTCAAGTTCGTCGCCGCGTTTCCCTCTGGCGCCAAGCCGGCCGGCGGCTGGCCGATGGTCATCGCGCAGCACGGCGTCGGCGGCGCGAACGTGCCGAAGAGCGGCGGCTCTTCGTTTTGTCTCGACTGGGCGGAGGCCCTCACGTCGCGCGGCATGGGCTGCGTGGGCATCGACGCCACCAGCCACGGCACGCGCGGCTCGTTCATCAACATCTTCCCCCTCAGTGACCTGCCCGGGCTGCGCGACAACTTCCGCGAGATGACCTTCGACCTGCTGGAGACCGAGCAGATGGCGGTGTCGCTCGACGCCGACGGCGATGGCGCGGCCGATGTCGCGCCGCAGCTGCGCTACTTCGGCAACTCGCTGGGCGGCATCATGGGCTCCAACTTCGTGCCGTTCTCGAAGCGCGTCTCGTCGTCGGTGCTCAACGTGCCGGGCGCGGGTCTGTCGAACCTCGTCATCAGCCCCAACCTCTCCGACACGCTGGGCTGGTTGCTCTACGGGCAGACGAACATCGAGGTCGGCTCCGCGGAGTTCTACCTGGCGTTCTTCCTCGTGAAGGCGTCGGGCCAGCCGTTCTTCGACCCCGGCGACCCCATCAACGTGGTGCAGCACACGCGCGCCGACATGGCGGTGCTGCAGCAGAACGCGAAGGGCGACGCGACCATCCCCAACGACGCGAGCTTCGACCTGAAGAACGCGCTGGCGCTGCCCGACGCCACCACGGTGGCCAGCTCGACGGCGCCGGTGCGCGGCTTCGCGTTCTTCGACCTCGCCGACTTCCTCCCGGCAGACCAGGTGAACGGCGACAACGCGCACAACCTGCTGTACCGCGTGAAGGCGTGTCAGACGCAGGCCTTCGACTTCCTCGCGGCCGATGGCCGTTCGCTCGCGGTGCCGTGACGTGATGCCCAGCACCGAAGCGCAGCGCTACATCGCCGCGATGATGCGGGTGCTCTCCGACCCGACGCTCGAGCGGCCGGAGCTCGGGTTGGTGAAGGAGCTCGCCGAAGCGGTGGTCGCGGAGGGCGTGCCGCTGGTGCGCGTCAGCACCAGCGTGCCCACCTTGCACCCGGAGGTCGCGGCGCTCGAGGTGGAGTGGGTGCGTGGCGCGCCGCTGCGCAGCCGCGAACTTCCGCACGACATCTTCGCGTCTGACGCGTTCCGCGGGAGCCCGGTGGAGTGGGTGTACCAACACCGTCAGCCGCTGCGCTGCCAGTTGCCCGAGGCGCTCGCGCGCTTCCCCGCCCTCGCGCGCGCGCAGGCGTTGGGCGCGACGGAGTACGTGCTGCACCCGCTGCGCTTCTCGCGCGGCGAGCTCGGCGCCCTCTCGGTGGCGACCAGCGCGCCGGGCGGCTTCACCGAGGCGCAGCTCGAGGCCCTGGAGGCGATGGCGCCGGTGCTGGCGATGTCGGTGGAGTTGAGTTCGCAGCGCGCGGCGCTGGGCGGGCTGTTGCGGACCTACCTCGGGCGCAACGCCGCGAGCCGCGTGTTGGCGGGCAGCTTCCGTCGCGGCACCGGCGAGGTGATTCGCGCGGCGCTCTGGTACTCCGACATGCGCGGCTTCACGCGCTTGAGCGAGCAGGTCTCTCCGCGCGAGCTGGTCGCGTTGCTCGACCGCTACTTCGAGGCGGTGGCCGGCGTCATCGAGCCCAGCGGTGGCGAGATCCTCAAGTTCGTGGGTGACGCGGTGCTGGCCATCTTCCCCGTCGAGGGTGACGACATCGCGGGCCCGTGCCGGCGGGCGCTAGCGGCGGCGCACGACGCGCGCGCGGCGTTGGCGGCGCTCAACGTCGAGCGGCGGGCCCACGGTGACGCGCCGCTGGAGATGGGCGTCGCGCTCCACGTGGGCGAGGTGATGTACGGGAACATCGGCGCGCGCGAGCGGCTCGACTTCACCGTCATCGGCGCGTCGGTGAACGAGGCCGCGCGGCTCGAGGGGCTCTGCAAGACGCTCGGGGTGCCGCTGGTGATGAGCGCGGCGTTCGTTCAACAGGTGCCGGGCGTGGAGACCCGCGCGCTCGGCGCCCACCCGCTCTCAGGCGTGGCGGCGCCGGCCGAGGTCTTCACGCTGGCGTAGTCAGACGAGGCGGAGCTCGTTCTTCGTCTCGGGGTCGAACGGCGAGCCCTTCACGTCGACCATGGTCTTCACGAAGACGCGGGCCTTCTCCTTCGGCCAGCCGCGCTCGCCCAGCGCGGTGGGGATGTCCTTGTTCATGTGGATGATGAAGAAGTCCTCCTGCTCCGTGCCGGGCTTCAGCGTGTAGGGGTACTTGAGCATGTCGTCGCTGCGCGAGGTGTTGGGCTCGGGGAAGACGTCGGCGCCCAGCTCCAGGCTCTCCACGCGGCCGTCGGGGTGCGTGTACTCCGCGACGATGGCGGCGCGCATCGAGAGCACCTCGCACTCCTTCTCGGCCGACACGTTGAACTTGCCCTTCACCACCGTGTCGGTGATGGGCATCGACGCGCCGATGGCCGGCTGCTTCTCGATGATGGTGTTCGCGACCTTGACGCCGTGGCCGCCCATGAAGTGCTTCGCCTTGTCGAAAAAGCCCATTGTCTGCTCCGGGTGAGTGGTTGGTGCCGGTGAGACCCGACGCCCCGCGCGCGTGTGCAGGAAAATCGGGCGCGCGGGGGGGAGTTGCCTGCCGTGCCGCTGTTGCAGCAGCATGGGTCCGATGAACGTCACCCTTGGCACTGTCTCTCCGCAGCTCTCGCTCCAGTCCACGGGCACCACGCGCGCGTCGTCGGTGGCGTTCTCCGACAAGTTGACGGCCTCGACGGCGACCAGCGCTCCGGGCACCTCGGGCAAGGCGGTCATCCAGGCGGCGCTCGACAACGCGAGCGACCCTGATCAGCAGGAGATGATGAAGTCGATGCTGCAGAGCATCGGCATGAGCGCCATCTCCGCCATCCAGGGTTCGCCCACCGTCGACCGCGACTGAGCCGCGGCCCCCGCGCTCAACGCCCCCCGCAGCGACCCGTGAAGGCCGTTACCCGGCGGTGCCTCGAGGTGCGGCGGCGCTTCACCTTCGCGCGCGGTCGCTCCAAGATGCGGCCTTCGCACCAATCGAATCACGGAGGTCGTTCGCGATGGGGTCAGCACCCGAGGCGGAGTTCGAGACGCCGGCGCAGCGGGCGCGCGACTGGCTGGGCGTGTCGTTCGACCGGCTCTCGGAGGGGTTGGTGTTGCTCTCGCCGGAGGGCTCCGTGGAGGCGATGAACGCGCGGGCGGAGGTGCTGCTGGGGGTGACCCGGGCGGCGCTCCTCGGGCGTCAGGTCACGGAAGAGCGCATCCCCGGGGCGTCGGGGCCGCTCACCGAGTGGGTCGCCAGCGCGCGCGTCGTCGAGGGCGACTCCGAGGGGCTGGTGCCGTTCGGCGAGCTCTGGCTGCGGGTGCGCCTCACGCCGTGTGCAGAGGGGCACGCGCTGTTCTTGCTCGACTGCACCGAGTCGCGCCGGGTGTCGGGCATCGCCGAGAACCTGCAAGACGCGCTCGACCGCATGGGCGAGGCCTTCTACACGCTCGATGAGCAGTGGCGCTTCACGTACTGCAACCGCGCCGCGGCGCAGTTGATGCGGCACACCGCGAGCGAGCTCGTGGGCACCGTGGTGTGGGAGCAGTTCCCCGACGCGCTGGGGACCATCGTCGAAGTGGAGTTCACGCGGACGCGGGATCTCCGGGTGCCGGGCGCCTTCGAGGTCTACTTCCCGCCGCTCGAGGGCTGGTTCGACGTGCGCGTCACGCCGTCGCAAGAGGGCATCGCGGTGCACTTTCGAGACATCACGGCGCGCAAGCAGGCCGATGAGCGCCTCCTCGAACAAGCGACGCTGCTCGACCACGCGCAAGACGCGATCTTCGTGCGCGATCTGGCCCACAACATCATCTACTGGAGCAAGGGCGCCGAGCGTTCATACGGCTGGCCAGCGTCGCACGCGGTGGGCCGCAGCTCGCGTGACCTCCTGTACCCGGAGGCGGAGCACGCGAGCTTCGAGGCCGCGACCGCGAGCGTGTTGGAGGCGGGGGAGTGGCGCGGCGAGCTCCGGCAGCGCGCCCGCGATGGCCGGCAGCTCGTCGTCGACGGCCGGTGGACCGTGCTGCGCGACCCGGAGGGCAAGCCGAAGTCGGTGCTCTGCATCAACAGCGACATCACCGAGAAGAAGACCCTCGAGAAGCAGTTCCTCCGCGCGCAGCGGCTGGAGAGCCTGGGCACGCTGGCCGGCGGCATCGCGCACGACCTCAACAACGTCTTCGCGCCCATCGTGATGACCGCCTCGGCGCTGGCCTACGACGAGCCCGACCCGGAGCGCGCGGAAGACCTGGCGTTGCTGCAACGCAGCGCCGAGCGCGGGGCCGACATGGTCAAGCAGCTCCTCTCGTTCGCGCGGGGCGCCGACGGCGTGCGCGTGCCGGTGGAGCTCAAGCACGTGGTGATCGACGTGCAGCAGATCCTCCGCGACACGTTCCCCAAGAACATCACCCTGCAGGTGCACGTCGCGCCGCGCGAGTGGACCGTGGAGGGCGATCGCACCCAGCTGAACCAGCTCCTCACCAACCTCTGCGTCAACGCGCGCGACGCGATGCCGAACGGCGGCACGCTCACCATCGCGGTGGAGCACGTGCAGCTCGACGAGGCGTACGCAGAGATGAACCTCGAGGCGAAGCCCGGGCCGTACGTGTTGTTGCGCGTCGAAGACACCGGCGTCGGCATGGCGCCCGAGGTGCTGGAGCACATCTTCGAGCCGTTCTTCACCACCAAGGAGGTGGGGAAGGGCACCGGCCTCGGCTTGTCGACGGTGCACGCGCTGGTGCGCCAGCACCACGGCTTCATCCACGTCTACAGCGAGCTGGGCAAGGGCACGCGCTTCAAGGTCTACCTCCCCGCGCAGCGCACGGTGGGTGATGGCGCGGCCTCGCGGGCGCCCGAGCCGCCGCCCCGCGGCAACGGAGAGCTGGTGCTGGTGGTCGACGATGAGGCGCCGATCCGCACGGTGGCGACGCGCACGCTCGAGCGCCACGGGTACCGGGTGATGGTGGCGGCGAACGGCGCCGAGGCGGTGGCCGTCTACGCGCAGCACCGCGGGGAGATCGCCGTGGTGCTGACCGACATGACGATGCCGGTGATGGATGGGCCCGCCACCATTCTCGCGCTGCGCGCCATCAACCCCGAGGTGCGCATCGTGGGGTCGAGCGGGCTGGCGGCCAACGGCAACGTCGCGCGCGCGGTCGACGCGGGCGTCCGCTACTTCGTGCCCAAGCCGTACACCGCCGACGTGATGCTGGCGGTGCTGCGCAAGGCGTTGAGCTGACGCCGCCGCGCAGCCCGAATGCGCGGGCGCTCGGGGAGATTCGTCGCGATGCGCCGGTGCGCACGAGGTAAACGGGAGTGACCATGCCCGTGGTCGCCCTGTTGCTCGTGCCGTTCGTCGGCAGTGCGATCTCCGCGCTGTTGCCTACGCGTGCGCGCACCGCGCTGGCCATCGGCGCGGTGCTGGTGTCGGCGACGTGCGCGGGCGGTGTCTTCAGCCTCTTTCCGCGCGTGCGCGACGGCGGCGTCATCCGCGAGACCGTCTCGTGGGTGCCGTCGCTGGGGCTCGAGCTGGTGCTGCGCGTCGACGGCTTCGCGTGGATGTTCGCCGTGCTGGTGACGGTCATCGGCACGTTGGTGGCGCTCTACGCGCGCTACTACATGTCGCCCGATGATCCGGTGGCGCGCTTCTACGCGTTCTTCCTCGCCTTCATGGGCGCGATGCTGGGCGTCGTCTTCGCGGGCAACCTGGTGCAGCTGGTCGTCTTCTGGGAGCTGACCAGCCTCATCTCGTTCCTCCTCATCGGGTACTGGCACCACCGCAAGGACGCGCAGCGCGGCGCGCGCATGGCGTTGACCGTCACCGGCGCGGGCGGGCTGGCGCTGCTGGGCGGTGTGGTGGTGCTGGGGCACATCGCGGGCAGCTTCGATCTCGACGCGGTGCTCGCCGCGGGTGACCGGGTGCGCGGCCACGCGCTGTACCCGGTGGCGCTGCTGCTGGTGCTGCTGGGCGCGTTCACCAAGAGCGCGCAGTTCCCGTTTCACTTCTGGCTGCCGCGCGCGATGGCCGCGCCGACGCCGGTCTCTGCGTACCTGCACTCCGCGACCATGGTGAAGGCGGGCGTGTTCCTCCTCGCGCGGCTGTGGCCGGTGCTCTCGGGCACCGAGCTGTGGTTCTGGCTGGTGAGCGGCGCGGGCATCACCACGCTGCTGGCGGGCGCGTACATCGCGATGTTCCAGCACGACCTGAAGCGCGTGCTGGCGTACTCGACCATCAGCCACCTCGGGCTCATCACGCTGCTCTTCGGCCTCAACAGCCCGCTGGCGACGGTGGCCGGCGTCTTCCACCTGATGAACCACGCCACCTTCAAGGCGTCGCTGTTCATGGCCGCGGGGGTCATCGATCACGAGACGGGCACGCGTGACATCCGCCGGTTGAGCGGGCTGCTGCGCGTGATGCCGAACACCGGCGTGCTGGCGCTGCTGGCGAGCGGCGCGATGGCCGGCGTGCCGCTGCTCAACGGCTTCCTCTCGAAGGAGATGTTCTTCGCGGAGACGGTCTTCCTCACCTCGCACCCGTGGGTGGAGATCGGCCTCCCGGTGCTGGCGACCGTCGCCGCGGTGTTCGCCGTCGTGTACTCGCTGCGCTTCGGGTACGGCGTCTTCTTCGGCGCGCTGGCGACTGACCTGCCGCGCGAACCCGAAGAGGCCCCGAGGTGGATGCGCCTGCCCATCGCGCTGCTGGTGCTGACGTGCCTGGTGGTGGGCGTGGCGCCGGCGCCGTCGATCGGCCCCTTCCTCGCCGCCGCGGCGCGGCCCGTCGTGGGCGGCGTGCTGCCCGAGTACGACCTCGCGCTGTGGCACGGCTTCAACCTGCCGGTGGTGATGAGCCTGGTGGCCATCGTCGCGGGCGTCCTCGGCTACCGCTGGCTGCGCGACCGGCAACGGAGCGGCGCGCTGCAGAACCCTCCGGTCGTGGCGCGCCTCAACGGGCGGCGCTTCTTCGAGCGGCTGCTCATCAACCTCACGCGCTGGTCGCGGGCGGCGCTGCGGGTGTTCAGCACGCGGCGGCTGCAGACGCAGATGTTCGCCATCATCGGCGTGGCGCTGGTGTTGGCGCTGCTGGCGGGGCGCGGCGTGCCGCTGGTGTGGGGCGAGCGTGAGCGGCTCGTCGCGTCTCCGGCGTTCGTGTTGCTGTGGGTCATCGGCGCGGTGTGCGCGGTGGGCGCGGCGGTGATGGCCAAGTTCCACCGGTTGGCGGCGATCACCCTGATGGGCGGCGCGGGCCTCGTCACCTGCGTGACGTTCGTGTGGTTCTCCGCGCCCGACCTCGCGCTCACGCAGATCGTGGTGGAGGTGGTCACCACCACGCTGTTGCTCCTCGGGCTGCGCTGGTTGCCGCCGCGCCGCGAGGTGTCGGTGAAGTTGACGCTGCGCGACCGCGCGCGACGCACGCGCGACATGCTGCTGGCGGTGAGCGCGGGAGGCGGCCTCGCCGCGCTGTCGTACGCCATGCTGACGCGGCCGGCGCCGCTGAGCATCTCGCCGTTCTTCCTCGCGCAGGCGTTGCCGGGAGGCGGCGGGCACAACGTGGTCAACGTGATGCTGGTCGACTTCCGCGCGTTCGACACCATCGGGGAGATCACCGTGCTGGGGGCCGTCGCGCTGACGGTCTACGCGCTGCTGCGGCGCTTCCGCCCGCCGACCGAGAGCCTCGAGCAGCCGCGGCAGCAGCGCGAGCTGCCGGCCGACATCGTCACCGACCTCGTGAAGCCGCACAGCGCCGACGAGGCCGCGCGCGGGTACATGATGGTGCCGGCGGTCATCGCGCGGCTGCTGCTGCCGGTGTCGCTGGTGGTGGCGGCGCACCTCTTCTTCCGCGGGCACGACGCACCCGGAGGCGGCTTCGTGGCGGGCCTCATCGTCGCCATCGCCATGCTGATGCAGTACCTCGCGTCGGGCACGCAGTGGGTCGAGGGGCGCACCGACCTCCGGCCCGCGTGGTGGATCGCGGGAGGCCTGCTGCTCGCCGTGGGCACCGGCCTGGGCTCGCTCGCGGTGGGCTACCCGTTTCTCACCACGCACGTGCTGCACGTCTCGCTGCCGCTGGTGGGTGAGGTGCACCTGCCGAGCGCGACGTTCTTCGACCTCGGCGTCTTCTCGGTGGTGGTGGGCGCGACGCTGCTGATCCTCACCGCGCTGGCGCACCAGTCGCTGCGCGCGCAGCGCACGCTCGAGAACGGGGAGGGTCGCTAGATGGAGGCGGTGCTCGCGTCGGTCATCGGGGTGCTGGGCGGCGCGGGCGTGTGGCTCGTGCTGAGGCCGCGCACCTTCCAGGTCATCATGGGCTTCACGCTGCTCTCGTACGCGGTGAACCTCTTCATCTTCAGCGTGGGCAGCATCTTCACCGACAAGCCGCCGCTGCTGCGCGACGGCGTGCCGATGGATCTCGAGCACTACACCGACCCGATGCCGCAGTCGTTGGTGCTGACCGCCATCGTCATCGGCTTCGCCACCACCGCGCTGTTCCTGGTGTTGCTGCTCGCCTCGCGCGGCCTGAGCGGCACCGATCACGTCGACGGCACGAAGGAGGACGCATGAAGTCGCTCCTCTCGCACCTGCTGGTGGTGCCGGTGGTGTTGCCGCTGGTGACTACCGCGCTGTTGTTGCTGCTGGGCGAGCAGCGCCGCCGTGCGCGGTCGCTGGTCAGCGTCGCCTCGACCTTCGTGGGCCTCGCGGTGGCGGCGGCGATCATGGCGCTCGTCGACGGAGACGGCGGCCCCGGCGTGTACCTCGCGGGCAACTGGCAGGCGCCGTTCGGCATCGTGCTGGTGGCCGACCGGCTGTCGGTGCTGATGCTGGTGCTGGTGGGCGTGGTGAGCTGCTGCGCGGCGCTCTATTCCGAAGCGGGCTGGGCGCGCGCGGGCGTCTCGTTTCACGTGCTGTTCCAGATTCAGTTGATGGGGCTCAACGGCGCCTTCCTCACCGGAGACTTCTTCAACCTCTTCGTCTTCTTCGAGGTGATGCTCGCGGCGTCGTACGGCCTGCAGTTGCACGGCACCGGCTGGCCGCGCGTGCACTCCGGGCTGCACTACCTCGCGGTGAACCTGCTCGCGTCGTCGCTGTTCTTGATCGGCCTCGCGGTGCTGTACGGAGTCATCGGCACGCTCTCGATGGCCGACGTGGCGGCGAAGTTCGCGCTGGTGCCGTCGGGAGATCGCGGGCTGCTGCTCGCGGGCGTGGCGCTGCTGGCGACGGCCTTCCTCATCAAGGCGGCGATGTGGCCGCTCAACGCGTGGCTGCTGCCCGCGTACACCGCCACCAGCGCGCCCGTCGCGGCGCTCTTCGCGGTGATGACCAAGGTCGGCCTCTACACGCTGCTGCGCATGTGGACGCTCCTCTTCCCCTCCACCGATGACGGCGCGCCGCGCTTCGGTGAGGAGGTCTTCGTGTACGGCGGGCTGGCCACCCTCGCGTTCGGCGCGCTGGGCCTCGCGGCGTCGACGAAGCTGGGGCGCATCGCGGCGTTCTCCATCGTGGTGTCGTCGGGCACCTTGTTGGCGGCGCTGGGCGGGGGCACCCACGCGCTCACCTCGGCCGCGCTGTTCTACCTGCTGAGCGCGACGCTGGCGGTGAGCGCGCTGTTCCTGCTGGTGGAGCTGGTGGAGCGCATCGGCGCCGAGAGCCGCCCGCGCCTGCGCGACGTCGACTTCGCGCCCGACGAAGACACCAACCTCGACGACGACGAGCTGCCGCTGGTGGGCCGCGTGGTGCCGGTGTCGCTGGCGGTGCTGGGCCTCGCCTTCATGGCCTGCACGGTGCTGGTGGCCGGCCTGCCGCCGCTCTCGGGCTTCATCGCCAAGTTCTCGCTGTTGAAGGCCGCGCTGGGCGAGGGCGGCGACGTGGCGGGCGCGCGGTGGGCGCTCTTCGCGCTGCTGTTGCTCGCGGGCCTGGCCGCCACCGTGGCGCTGACGCGCGCGGGCATCCGTCACTTCTGGTCGTCGGGCGCGCACGGAGCGCCGCAGCTCAAGAGCGTGGAGATCGCCGCGGTGCTGGCGCTCATCCTGTGCGGCGTGGCCCTCGCGGTGAACGCGGAGCGGGTGCTGCGGTACACGCGCGCCACCGCCGACGCGCTGCACTCGCCCGACGCGTACATCGAGGCGGTGTTGTCGGCGCGCCCGTTGCCACCTCCGCCGGCCGCCGGGCAGGGGGCGTCGCCGTGAAGCTGCTGCGCCGGGTGGTGCCCGCGCCGTTGACGTCAGCCGCGCTGTTCGCGCTGTGGCTGGTGCTGGCGCGCGCGCCGGGCGTGGGGCAGGTGGCGCTGGGGCTGGCGCTGGCGTTGGTGACGCCGTTGCTCACCGCGGGGCTGCGGCCCACCAAGGTGCGCGTGCGCCGGCCGTTGGTGGTGGTGCGCTTCATCTTCCTGGTGGGCTTCGACGTGCTGCGCTCGAACTTCGAGGTGGCGTGGGGCGTGGTGCGCTGGCGCTGGAGGCGGCCCGCGTCGCGCTTCGTGGTGGTGCCGCTCGAGCTGCGAGACCCGCTGGGGCTGGCGGCGCTGTCGATGGTGACCACCGTGGTGCCGGGCACGGTGTGGTCGGAGATCGCGCTCGATCGCAGCGCGCTGCTGCTCCACGTGTGGGACGTGGAGGATGAGGCCGACTTCATCGCGCGCTTCAAGGCGCGCTACGAGCACCCGCTGCGGGAGATCTTCGAATGAGCACGCTCTTGTCAGGCGCCATCACCTTCACCATCGGCTGCTACGCCTTCGCCTCGGTGTTGGTGCTGGTGCGGCTGGTGCGCGGCCCGCGCGCGCAAGACCGGGTGTTCGCGCTCGATCTCCTCTACTTCCACGCGACGCTGCTGACGCTGGTGCTGGGCATCCGCCACCAGAGTGACGTGTACTTCGAGGCGGCGCTGCTCATCGCGCTGTTCGGCTTCGTCAGCTCGTCGGCGATGGCGAAGTTCATCTTGCGCGGCGAGGTCATCGAATGACGCCGGTGCCCTTCTGGGTGGAGGTGGTGGTGGCGGCGCTGCTGGTGCTCAGCGGCGTGTTCGTCGTCATCTCCGCGCTGGGCTTCTTGCGGCTGCCCGACTTCTTCTTGCGCATGCACCCGCCGGCGCTCGCGTACACCTTCGGCAGTTGGTGCGTGACGCTGGGAGGCATCGTGTACTTCTCGGTGCTCGAGGCGCGCCCGGTGCTGCACCCGTGGCTCATCATCATCGTGCTCTCGATGACGGTGCCGGTGACCACGCTGGTGCTGGCGCGGGTGGCGCTGTTCCGCCGGCGCGCGGCGGGCGTCGCCGACACGCCGCCGCCGTTGTCCGAGCCCGGCGGTTCCTGAGCTCAGGCCCGCAGGAAGACGAGCGTCGCGAGGTAGACGAAGTACGCGGCCACGAAGACGGCGCCCTCCACGCGCGAGATGCGCTGCCCGCTGCGGAAGACGGGCCAGCAGACGATCGCCACCGCGGCGGCCAGCGGGAGGTCGACGCGCAGCACGTCGCGGCCCACGTCGCGATCGCCGCGCACGGTGGCCACCAGCGTCGTCACCAGCTCCGGCGCGGAGCTACCGATGGCCACGATGGTCAGGCCGATGACCGCGTCGGAGATGCCGAGGTCGCGCGCCATCGCGGGAGGCCCCGGTCACCATCAGCGCGATGCCGCCCAGCAGCAGCGCCGCGTTCCAGACAGCGTGCTTCACGCCGCGCGTGGCGCCCATCGCCTTCGCGCCGAACGCTTGCTTCACGGCCGCGAGCCGCTCTCGTGGAGCGGCGCCTGCTGGAGCCTCGGGCGCTGCGGTATGCTTCCCCCGGAGAACGGCGAGCTGTTCACGTGAAGGAGGGCACGACATGAGCACGGTGACCAAGCTGGTGCTGGGAGTGATGGGGAAGTTGTGGTCGCGGCCCGCGGTGGGGCCGAGCGCGCAGAGCATCTCGTTGCCGCCCCCGGAGAAGCACGGTGGGTTGCCGCTGCTCGACGCGTTGGCGCAACGGCGTTCGGGGCGCGACTTCAAGCCCGACGCGTTGCCGCTCCCGGTGCTCTCGACGCTGCTGTGGGCCGCGTGGGGCATCAACCGGCCGGAGGAGGGTCATCGCACCGCGCCCTCCGCCATCGACTGCCAGGAGATCGACCTCTACGTCGCGTTGCCGACCGGCGCGTACCTCTACGACGCGAAGGCCCACGCGCTCCACCTCGCCGCAGCGCAGGACGTTCGGCGCGTCACCGGGTATCAGGACTTCGTCGATCAGGCGCCGCTCGATCTGGTGTTCGTCGCAGATCACGCGCGCATGGCGCCGGTGCCGGCGAGTGAGCGCGAGCGCTACGCGTCGGTGGCCGCGGGCGCCATCGCGCAGAACGTGTACCTCTTCGCGGCAAGCGCGGGGCTCTCGACGGTGATCCGCGCGTGGATCGATCGCGCCGCGCTCTCGGAGGCACTGGCGTTGTCGCACGAGCAGCAGGTGCTGCTGTCGCAGACCGTCGGCTTTCCCAGCCGGTGATTGATCATGCGCCGCTGAAAACAACCCACGAGGTATGGACGGAAGCGCCGCCATGGAGAACGGACTTCGCACCCGGTAGCCGCCGCACCCGGAGACTCCGATGGCGACACCACGCAGGAAGCTGGGCTTCATCATCGCCGCGGCAGGGCTCGCCGTCTGGGGCCTCGGCGGGCTCGTGTACCTGGGCAACGTGACCGGCGTGTTCCCGACCATCCCCTATGCGGGCGCCGTCACGATCTCGGTCGGCGCGTTGCTCGAAGCGGTCGGTGGTTCGCTGATCCGCGGCGAGCCGGTGCTCGGTCAGGTCGAGCAGCGGCGCACCAGTCTGGTCATCGTCATTCCCGCGCTGCTGCTGTTCGGCCTGATGCTGCTCGGCGCGGCGATGGCCTTCGCCTCCAACCCCGGTGTGGGCCCGGCGCTCTTCCTCGCGGTGTCGATGGTCATCGTGTCGGTGCTGGTGCGGGACGTCATGTTGCGGTTTTCAAAGCCGGCGACCCCGGCCGCTCACCCGCGCGAGGCACGTTGACCACGTGACGTGGGCGTGGTTCTTCCCCGGCCGCCGTGGAAGATCTTCTCGCCGACCTGAATGAGCCGCAGCGCGACGCCGTGCTGCACGATCGCGGCCCGCTGTTGGTGCTGGCCGGCGCGGGCTCCGGCAAGACGCGCGTCATCACCCGCCGCATCGCCTCGCTGGTGCGCGACCGCCACGTGCCGGCGTACCGCATCCTCGCCGTCACCTTCACCAACAAGGCCGCGCGCGAGATGCGCGAGCGCCTCGAGCATCTGCTGGGCCCGGCGGCGCAGGGGCTCACGGTCAGCACCTTCCACTCCGCGTCGGCGCTGATTCTGCGGCGCGAGGCGCAGAACGTCGGCCTCGAGCGCAACTTCGTCATCTACGACGACGGCGATCAGATGCAGGTGGTGCGCCGCGCCATCCGCGAGGCGGGCATCGACGTCGCCAGCGTCACGCCGCGCGAGATCCTCTCGAAGATCGACGGCGAGAAGAACCAGGGCCGCCTCCCCGACGACATGGCGCCGGGCACGGACCCGAAGCTGCAGACGTTGCAGCGCGTGTACCGCAAGTACCAGTCGATGCTGCGCGCGGCGAACGCGGTCGACTTCGGAGATCTGCTGCTGCTCCTCGTGCACCTGCTCAAGCACAACGAGGAGGTGCGCAGGCACTACCAGAACCGCTTCCACCACGTGCTGGTCGACGAGTTTCAAGACACCAACCCCGTGCAGTACGCGCTGCTCAAGCTGCTCGCGCCGCCCGACGGCAAGTACCCGGCGAACCTCGTGGTGGTCGGCGACGACGACCAGAGCATCTACCGCTGGCGCGGCGCGGAGGTGGACAACATCCTCGGGTTCCCCACCGAGTACCCCGGCTGCAAGGTGGTGAAGCTCGAGCAGAACTACCGCAGCGATCAGACCATCCTCGAAGCGGCGCACGCGGTCATCTCGAAGAACCGCCGCCGCATGGACAAGAAGCTCTGGAGCGCGCGCGCGAAGGGCGAACCGCTGGGCCTCGTCATCGCCAAGGACGAGCGCGGCGAAGCGTCTGAAGTGGCCGCGCAGATCCACGGGCTGCGGCGCGACGGCATCTGCGACTTCGATCAGATGGCCGTCTTCTTCCGCACCAACGCGCAGAGCCGCGTGTTGGAAGAGACCTTCCGCCTGCTGCGCGTGCCGTACGTGCTGGTGTCGGGCCGCAGCTTCTACGAGCGCGCCGAAGTGAAGGACGCGGCGAGCTACCTGCGCTTGATGGTGAACCCGAAGTCTGACGCCGACTTCGAGCGCGTGGTGAACGTGCCGGCGCGCGGCATCGGCGACACCACCATGGAGCGTCTGCGCGAGTACGCGGCGGCGAATGGCCTCTCGCTCTACGAGGCGAGCGAGGTGCCGGAGCGCGCGGTGGGTGGCGCGGCGGTGAAGCGGCTCAAGGCCTTCCGCGAGCTGATGGAGCGCCTCGTCGCGTACGGCAAGCAGTCACCCGACGCGACCAACGCCGCGCGGTACATGTTCGAGCAGACCGGGCTCATCGCCGCGTACATGGCCGACGGCAGTGAAGAGGCCATCGGCCGCGCGGAGAACCTGAAGGAGCTCCTCACCGCGACGCAGGAGTTCGACAAGCAGCGCGAAGAGCGCCTCGCCGCCGCGGGCCTCCCGCTCCCCGAGATGGTGCCGGTGCCTGAAGGCCCGGGGACTCCGGGCACCCCCGAGCCAGAGCCGGACGTCGAGCCGTCGCCGCAGGGCGACCTGTTCGCTGCCTTCACGCGGCCCCCGCCGAAGGTCGTCGCGGAGCCCGCGCCGGAGCCGGAGCCAGAGCCGTCTGCGCCCCTCGCGCCGCTCGCCGATGACGCGCCGCTGGAGATGGAAGTGCCCGCACTGCAGGGCTTCCTCGAACAGCTGAGCCTCGTGGGCGACGCCGACGGCGAGACCGGTGTCGGCAAGCAGCGCGTGTCGTTGATGACGATGCACGCCGCGAAGGGCCTGGAGTTCGACGCGGTGTTCATCACCGGCATGGAAGAAGAGGTCTTCCCCTCGCGGCGCTCGACGCTGCCCACCGCGACCGAGGAGGAGATGAACGAGGAGCGCCGGCTCTGCTACGTCGGCTTCACCCGCGCGCGCCGGCGCCTCACCTGTTCACTCGCGCAGAGCCGCGCGCTGTTCGGTGAGCTCAAGTTCAACCCGCCGTCGCGCTTCCTCGGCGAGGTGCCGCAGGAGCTGTTCGGCTTCCACGAGGTGCCGGAGGTCGAGCGGCCGCGCGCCATCCCTCCGATGCGCCGGCGCCGCGACGACGACGATGGCGTGCACGTCGACCGCACGTACGACCAGTCGACCGACTTCCATCAGGGCGGCGAAGGCGACCTCCGCGGCACGCGCGTGTCGCACAGCCAGTTCGGCCGCGGGAAGGTGCTCGAGGCCTCGGGCTTCGGGCCGAACGCGAAGCTCACCGTGCAGTTCGAGAGCTACGGCGTGAAGACGGTCATCGCGCGCTACCTCACGCGCGACTGATCAGCTCAGCACCAGCGCGCCGGTCATCAGGTTGCCGTGCTCCGGGTCGCCGGAGCTGTGTCGCCCCTGCTCGCCGAAGTGGAACGCGCCGGTCAGCGGAGCGTCACCGATGAGGTTGTGGATCGCCTCCACCATCGGCTTCGTGTCGGGGTCGATGGCCAGCATGCAGCCCGCGCAGTACGCGAGCAGCACGCCTTTGGGCTTCTTCTGCTCCGCGCCGCCGAGCGCGCGCGCGATGATGCTCGCCGGCCGGCCCTGCATGCCGAGCTTGGTCGACTTCACCAGCGTCACCTGCTCGCCCTTCGAGACCGCCGCGAAGCACGCGATGCCGGTACCGTCGACGATGCGCTCGGGGTGAATCAAGGTGATGCCCGAGGGGCGCACCACGCCCAGCGGCGTGAACGAGGTCTTCGCGAGGATCGACGCGCCCGACCGCAGCTCCATCGTCACGCCGCCGTTGAGCCAGTCGTTGTAGACCTTCGCCGCGGGTTGGCCGTCGAGCTCGCGGATGACGCGGCCCTCGACGCGCGTGACGGTGGCGGTGAGGCGGGTGGGCAGCGCGCCCGACGCCCACGGCGCAGAGACGGTGCCTGGCCACGAGACCAACGCCAACACCGCGCCGGCGGTCATCGTCGCGTCGCGCGTGAAGACCTTCCACTTGCCGCTGATGTCGTTGTCGGCCGCGGAGCCCCCGAGCAACGGCGTGTTCTTGAGGCCGCTCGACAGCCCGCGCAGCAGCGGCTCCTCGAGGCCCGGCGTGGGGCTGAAGATGGCGAAGCTCGGCGCGGTGCCCAGCCCGTGCAGCGCGGAGGCCAGCAGCTCACCGCCGATGGCCTCGGTCGCGCTGGTGAGGGGCCGGCTCACCACGGAGGCCTTCACCTCGTCGCCTGACAGCCAGAACGCCGCCGCGGCGCGCCCCTGCGTCAACCGCCCCTCGCCGATGACGGAGCGGCACGAGGTGACGCCGACGAAGGGCACCCGCGGCAACTCCGCGGCGAGCGCGGCACGGAGCGCCTCGGTGTCGATGTCGATGGTCGCGGTGATGAAGCCGAAGCGGGCGTCGCGGGCGTGGGCGCACAGCTCCTGCGCCATCGTTCGCACGTCACCCGCGGTGGAGACAGCACTCGCGCACGAAGAACTCATTGGAACCAAGCGTAGCAGCAGCGCGGGCTCCGGCGCCGCCGCGCCACCCGGCACACCGTCGACCACCTGCTCCGGCGAAGCTTGCGGTGTGAGACAGCGCGCGTAGAACGTCGCCGATGCCTTCTTTCCACGACGACGAGGGTGTGCACGACAGCGGGATCTTCAGCAGCACCGCGTGGCATCCGCCTCCGCCCACGACGCTGCAGGTGCCGAAGATCGAAGTCACCGAGGAGCTGCTGCGCGCGCTGCCCAAGACCGATCTCCACTGCCACCTCGACGGCAGCATGCGGCTCAAGACCATCCTCGAACTCGCGGAGAAGCAGGGCGTGAAGCTGCCCGCCGACACCGAAGAGGGGCTGGCAAAGGCGATCCACAAGGGGGAGACCTGCAAGTCGCTGGAGGACTACCTCGTCGCGTTCGACGTCACCTGCAGCGTGCTGCAGACCGAAGAGGCGCTCTACCGCGCGGCCTACGAGCTGGGCGTCGACGCGGCGGCCGAGGGCGTGCGCTACCTCGAGGTGCGCTACTCGCCGGTGTTGCATCAGGCGCGGGGCTTGAAACTCACGCACATCGTCGACTCGGTGTTGGAAGGGCTGCGCGCGGCGAAGCACGAGACGCGCCTCAAGTACGGGGTCATCCTCTGCGGCATCCGCCACATGGCGCCGGAGAGCTCGCTGCGCCTCGCGGAGCTGTGCGTCGCGTACAAGAACCGCGGCGTGGTGGGCTTCGATCTCGCGGGCGCCGAAGCGAACTTCCCCGCGAAGGAGCATCGCCAGGCGTTCCAGCTGATCCTCAAGAACAACGTGAACTGCACGGCGCACGCGGGCGAGGCGTACGGCCCGGAGTCGATCTCCCAGGCCATCCACAACCTGGGCGCGCACCGCATCGGCCATGGCGTGCGGCTGCGCGAAGACGGCGATCTGCTCAACTACGTGAATGACCACCGCATCCCGCTCGAGTGCTGCCTGTCGTCGAACGTGCAGACGCGCGCGGTGCAGTCGATGGCCGCGCACCCGCTGAAGTTCTATTTCGACTACGGCCTGCGGGTGACCATCAACACCGACAACCGGCTGATCACCGACACCACGTGCACGCGGGAGTACATGATCGCGCACAAGGAGCTGGGCCTGTCGCTGGAAGATCTCACCACGCTGATGGTGTCGGGCTTCAAGAGCGCGTTCCTCCCGTTCCGCGAGAAGCAGGACCTGCTCAAGCTCGTGAACGAGGAGATCGCCGCCACGCTCAAGACCTTCGAGCAGAAGGCGAAGTAGTGCGCGCGGCAGTGCTCTTCGCCGGCGTCGCCGTGTGGCTGGTGGGCGCGCTGACCGGCGAGGCGATGGCGTTCGCCGGGGCCGGCCTGTGCGCGGTCGCGCTGGCGCCGGAGCTCTCGTTCGCCGCGGTGAAGACGCACTGGCGCGGGCTGGTGGCGTGGCTCGGGTACTCGGCGCTGTCGCTGGTGTCGGCGAGCTGGGCGCTCAAGCCCTGGCGCTCCGGCGCGCCGTGGTCGGCGTTGCACTGGGCGTTCTTCCCGCTGGCGGTGCTGGCGCTGCGACGCCTCACGCCGGCCCAACGACTCCGCCTGCTCGACGTGTTCTGCGTGATGGCGATCATCAGCGCGCTCGCGAGCGTGGTGCAGCACTTCGTGCCGGTGTTCGACCAACCGTGGCTGCGCGAGTACTTCACGGTGCAGCGCGTGCTGGAGCCCGCGGACAACGGCGGCTTCAAGGCCGGCGGGCTGCACTTTCACCGCCTGCGCTACGCGCACACGCTGGTGCCGTTGTTCTTCGCGCTGGCGCCAGACTTGTGGCGCGAACGGCGCGTGCTGGGCGTCATCACGCTGGCGCTCTCGCTCGTCGGGCTCTTCTTCACGTACACGCGCGCGTCGTGGGTCGCCGTCGCCTTCGCGCTCGCGGTCGTCCCCCTCTCCCGCCTGCGGGAGAGGGTCGGGGTGAGGGCAGAACTCATCGCGCTCACGCCGTTGCTCATTCCGCTCCTCGCGTTCGTGGGGCTCGACAAGCCCGCCGACCGCAGCTTCGCGTGGCACAACGCCATCGCGCTCTTCAAGGCGCACCCGGTGCTGGGCGTCGGCTACGGCGGCTACCCGCAGCAGGCGCTGGCGCTCAACGGAGGGCAGCACGCGACGTGGCCGCTCATCCACCTCGACGCGCACTCGCTGGTGCTCCAGTTCTTCGCGGAGCAGGGCGTCGTCGGGCTCGCCACGTGGCTGGTGATGGTGGTGCTCTTCTTCCGCTGGGCGGGGCCGCTGAACGCGCCGGTGCTCGGCGTGCTGGCGATGCTCGGCGTGGTGCACAACTGGGCGTTTCACCCCGTGGTGATGGCGGCGGCGGCGTTCGCCCTCGCGTGGAGCGCTGAGTCCAGACGCGACGGGCGGCCTGCGGGGCGGTGACGGTGATGCGGGCGATGCCCGCGTCGACGAGAAACCCGAGGGGCGTGTTGCAGTCGTGGGGTTGAGTTGTCACCGCTGGGCACCTAGGAACCCGCGCCATGCCCAAGCCCATCGGCCGGTCGACGGTGGTTGTTCCGCGCAACCCCAATACGGTCTTCGACGGTGTGAACCCGAAGTTCGGCGGAGCGATGCTTCAGCTCTCGCCTGCCGACACCGCGAAGCTGTGGCAGTCGCTCGGGGCGTTGAGCGCGCCCTCCCTGGGGGCCGGCAGTCAGTTCGCCGCGGCGCTCGACTTCATCGGCAAGGTTGATTGGTCGCTGGCCGTCGCGCCTCCCACCGGCATCGAGCGCGACGTGCTCGAGCAGATCTACGGGCGGCAGGTGGCGTTCATCCCTCACGGGCAGGAGGGCGATGCGTACGTCGACACCCGGGGGATGTCGTTGGGCGAGGCCGCGCACGCGCAGTATCAGGCGTCGGCCAACGCGCTCTCGGTACAACTGACCCTCGTGTGGCTTCGCCACCAGCTCGCGGCGGGCGCGACCTTCCGTACGTCGCGCGAAGTGCAGGCCGTGAAGGACATGAACTCGGAGTTTCAGCGGCTCTATTCGCGGCCGATGCTCCCGAGCGAAGAGAGTGGATTTCTCGACACGCTCGACTGGAAGAACGCCGCGCAGAAGCGCGCGCAAGAGCGCGGGCTCGACCCGCGGCACCTCCCGGAGCTCTCGCCGCAGGCGGCCAAAGCGCTGCGGGAGAAGACGCTCGCGGATTACCGCGAGTGGGTGATGACGCCCGAGGCGCAGACGCACTGGCTCTCGGCGGATGCCTTCCTCGAGAACGCGTTCGGCAACGCCCAACTGGCGTTGATCGACCAGGTCGCCGACAAGCGTGACGCTGCGGCGAAGAAGGTGCGCACCGAAGCCGAGAAGACCTTCCACGGCGTCTTCACCAACATGCTCGCGGCGTACCGGCAGCAGCCGGCGAACGCGAAGCCGGCGGCCGAGGCGATGTTGTTGGAGGTCTTTCACCGCGCGCAGGTCTCGCCCGCAGGTCGCGCCGCGATGGTGAAGGAGCTCGCCGCTGCCGGCATCACGAAGCTCGATGGGCCGAAGGTCGAAAAGTTGAGCACCGCCGAGCGAGGTCAGGCGGCCGCTCAGGTGGAAGCCGTGCTTCACGGGAAGCACGTCGCGCTCGCGGTGGTCGACGCGTCGGCGATGCCGTGGGACTGCGCTGAGCGCTACGCCGACGTCATGTCGCGGCAGCTCCAGCCCGTCATCAAGAAGGCGGTGGGCACTTCAATTCTGGGGGCGGGCGCCTTCCATGAAACCTCGCGTACGTTGGAGTCGGTGACCGACACGAGCGCGACCCCGCCGCGCGTGGTGGGCTTCCGCACCACCATCGAGTTCGAGGTGTCGAACGCCAACGGGTCTCGCGACCGCTCCGGCGCGCTCACCGTGTTGACCGATCGCTCGGGGCGGCTGCTCTCGAGTCAGCAACGCTGAACGCTCCACACCCGCCGCAGCGACCACCGCGGCAGCACCGCGAAAGAGAGAAAGCGGCCTCGGCGTTCGCGCGGGCAAGCCTCTAGAGTCGCTCCGATGAGTCGACTTCGTCTCCTGTTTGCGGTGGCCGCCTTCGCGGGTTGTTCGACCGCGCCCCTCCCGCCGACCGGCCGCGGGAAGGAGTGCAATGTGCGCTGCGCGCAATACCTCGCCGCGGGGAACCTCCAGGCCGCCGAGGACCAGTGCAATCTCGGCGTCGAGTTCTCGCCGCAGTTCGGCGACCTCTGGGTGAACAAGGGCCTCATCGCGCTCGCGCGCGGCGACCAGAAGAGCGCCAAGGAGTTCTTCATCAAGGCGCTGCGCCTCAACAACGACCAGGCCCAGGCGCACAACAACCTCGGCGCCATCTATTTGAGCGAGCGCGAGTTCCACAAAGCGCGCGACAACTTCCAGCACGCGCTGCGCGTCGACCCCGACTACCTCGAGGCGCGCCTCAACCTCGGTTTCGCCTTCAAGGGCCTGGGCGACCGCGAGTCGGCCCGGGCGGCGTGGCGCACGCTGTTGCACGTGCGGCCGACCGTCGCCGAAGCCTGGGGCCAGCTCGGCGCGATGGACCTCGAAGACGGCCACACCGGAGACGCCATCGAGAACCTCACGAAGGCGGTGCAGCTCGACCCGAACTTCACCGAGGCGTGGCTGTCGCTGGGCAACGCGTACATGGAGGTCGGCAGGCCGTGCGACGCGAAGGACTCCTTCGCCGCGTGCCTCGAGGTGAAGGAAGACAAGCCTGAGTGCCGCAACAACATCGGCATCGCCGACAACGCGTGCCAGTTGCAGCAGAAGGCGGTCGAGCCGCGGGAGTAGACCGCTGCCAGGGAGTGCTCGCCGCGCTGCAGGCGCGCGTGCAATCGCGACCTGCCGACACTACGTGCACCGATGGCGCTTCAGCGCAGCTCCTCGACGCTCTGCGCCTGAAGCCGGTGCGTTCACTTCTCGCCAGCACCTCTCACGGAGGGGCCGCACGATCCCGGTCAGCGCTTCGGGCCCTTGAAGATGCGGCGCACGCCGCCGAACCACGCGAGGAACAGCACCGCGCACGTCGCGCTCAACGTGATGCCCGCGAGCCCGTTCGGCGGGAGCGACATCAGCACCACCATGAACGCCACCCACGCGATGGCGACGACGTTCACCGCCGCGCCCCACCGGCCCAGCGACCACGGGCCGACGCGCGGCCAGCCCCGCTTGCGCGCCCACAGCCCGAGCACGATGGGGAGGCCGTAGCTCGCGTAGAGCGCGACCGTCGAGAGCGCGGCCATCACCGAGAGCGCGTCGGCGAAGATGGCCAGCACGAACGCCACCGACACCGACACCCAGATGCCGACGTGCGGCGTCTTCCACTTCTCCGAGACGCGCGCGAGGTACGCGGAGCCCGGGAGCCCACCGTCACGCGCGAACGCGTACAGCATGCGCGAGTTGCTGGTGATCGACGCCAGCCCGCAGAACCACATCGCCGCCACGCACAGCCACACCAGCGCGGTGCCGGTGCGGCCCAGCGCGCTCTCGAGGGTGAAGATGAACGGGTTCTTCGCTCCGGCGGCCGCGCCGAGGTCGGGGATGGCCAGCGTCACCGCGATGAGCAGCACGTAGCCCGCGATGGCCGAGGCGATGATCGACATCAAGATGCCGCGCGGCGCGGCGAGCGCGGCGTCCTTCGTCTCCTCGCTGGCGTGGGCCGACGCGTCGTAGCCGGTGAAGGTCCACGCGGCCTGCAACAACCCCGCGAGGAAGCCCGGCAGCACCGCGTCTTTGAGCGGCGGCACGTCTCCGCGAAGGAGGAAGGACACCGGCTGCTTCGGCGCTAGCACGAACACCAGCCCGACCAGAATCACGGTGCCGGTGACGTGGTACCAGGCCGACACGGTGTTCAGCAGCGCCACCACCTTCACGCCGACGTGGTTCAGCACCGCGTGGCTCAACAGCACCAGCGCGTAGAGCCCGAGCACCATGTCGCGGCCTTCGAGACCCAGCAGCGGCGCGAGGAACTCCGCCAACCCGAAGTCGATGGCTGCGGTGATCGCGAACTGCCCGACCACGTTGAGCCACGCGGTGGTCCACCCCGCGCCCGGCCCGCCCAGAATCGACGCCCAGTGGTACAGCGCGCCCGCCGTGGGAAACGCTGAGGCCAGCTCCGCCAGCGACAGCCCGATGAAGAGCGTGAACACCGCGACCAACGGCCAGCCCAGCAGCATCACCCGCGGGCCTCCGGCCGTCAGCCCTGCGCCGTAGAGCGTCACCGCGCCGGTGAGGATGGAGATGATGGAGAAGCTCAGCGCGAAGTTCTGGAACGCGCCCAGCTCGCGCTGCAGCTCCTGCTTGTACCCGAGGGCCTCGAGCTCGCCGCCGCCTTCAGCGGCCATCGGCCACCCGCCACAGGTACCAGCTCGCCACCGTGCGGTACGGGCGCCAGTCGTCACCCAGCGGCAGCAGCGCCTTCGGCGTCACCTGCGCCTTCAAGCCGCGCAACATCGAGTACCCCTTGCGGATGCCGAAGTCGTCGATGGGGAAGACGTCGAGCCGCCCCATGCGGAACATCAGCATCATCTCCACCGTCCACCGGCCGATGCCGCGCACCTGCGTGACGCGCGCCACCACCTCGTCGTCGGGCAGCGCGTGGAGTTCTTTCGCGGTGGGTACCGTGCCGTCGAGGCACTTCGCGGCGAGGTCCTTGATGGCGAGCGCCTTGGCCTGCGACAGCCCGCAAGCGCGCATCGTGGGGATTCGCGCGCGGTGGAGGCGCTGGAGCTCCGCCTGCTGCCCGTCGCCGAACTTCGTCACCACCCGCCCGAGGATCGTCTCCGCCGCCTTGCCGTGGAGCTGCTGATGGCAGATGGAGCGCACCAGCGCGTTGAAGGGCTCGAAGTGCTCTTCGCGGGTGATCTCACAGCGCCCGACCCGCGCGATGACCCGGGCCAGGTGCTTGTCGCTTGACGCCAGCGCTTTCTCCGCGGCGCGGAGCTTTTTCTGGAAAGGAAGGTCGGGCACGGGCGCGGACTTTACGCGCTATGCTCTGCGCCGCTCATGACTTCCTCGACGCAGCGCGTGCCCGGTCGCATTCTCGTCATCGACGACGACCGGAGCGCGCGCGCCCTGCTGGAGCGCGTGCTGCAACGGGCCGGTCACAGCGTCACCCTGGTCGACAACGCCGAACAGGGGCTCGACGCGCTGTCGACCGGTCGCTTCGACCTGCTCATCACCGACAAGAACCTCCCGGGCACCGATGGGCTCGAGGTGCTGCGCCAGGCGCGCGCGAAGCAGCCCGCGATGCGCGCCATCCTGGTGACGGGGTTCCCCACGGTCGAGACCAAGGCCCACGCCAGCGACCTCGGCGTCTTCAGCTACGTCACCAAGCCCTTCGGCGTGAACGAGATCCTCGACATCTGCGACGCGGCGTTGCGCGCCGGAGGTACGGCTTCGTGAAGACCCGCGTCGTCGTCATCGACGACGAGGAGTCGGTGCGCACCTTGCTGGGCAAGGTGTTGGCGCGCGCCGGGTACGAGGTCGACGTGGCCGCCGACGGCGAGGCGGGGCTGGCCCTCTTCAACGGCGGCGCCATCGACTGTCTGCTGGTCGACAAGCAGCTCCCGGCGATGACCGGCCTCGAGGTGATGGCCGAGGTGCGCAAGCGCTCCCCGCACACCGCGCTGGTGATGGTGACCGCGCACCCCGAGCCCCTGGCCCTCGAGTCGGAGCGGCCCGACGTGGTGCTCGGCAAGCCGTTCAAGAACCTGGCCGCCATCGAGGAGGCCGTGCGCGAGGCGCTGGAGGTGCACCGGGAGTCGACGCCGTTGACGCAGCTGCGCGAGCGCGTCGCCGCCGTGGTGGCGGAGATCGCCCCGCGCCGCCGGAGGGAGTGACACCATGAACGCGACCCTCTCGAGGAGCGATGTCTGGCTCGCGGGCGCGTCGTCGGTGGTGGCGGCGGTGACCTTGTCGTTGGCGCTCGCGCCGTCGCGGCGTTCGCTCGAGCTCCCCACCACGCCGGTGGTGGCGCTGATCGCCGAGAGCAGCGGTGACGTGAAGCTGCGGCTGTCGTCGGCGCTGGGCTGGGGCGGCGCGTCGCGCGGCGAGGACGTGCACGATGGCGACTCGGTCTTCGTGCCTCCCGGCGGCACCGCGATGTTGCGCTTCACCGACGGCACCGAGCTCGCGCTCGACGAGCGCACCCTGGTGGTGGTGGAGATGCCGCACGCGGGCGAGCGCGCGGTGACGTTGCGTCAGGGCTCCGCGTCGAGCCGCACCGGCACCGAGGGGCTCACCCTGCAGACCCCCGCGGGCGAGGCGAAGCTGGGCGCGCAGGCGGAGGCCAGCGTGGAGCTCTCGGGCGAGAAGCTCGAGGTGCTGGTGAAGAAGGGCGTCGCGGAGGTGAAGGGCGGCGGTCAGTCGGCCACGGTGCGCGGCGGCGAGCGCGTCGCCGCGGCGAAGTCGGGCACGGTGCAGCTCGTCGCGTGGCCGGTGACGCTGCTGACGCCCGAGCCGCAGGCGCGCAGGGCGTTCCGCTCGACTCCACCCGCGCTGACGCTGACGTGGAAGGGCGAGACCGAGAACGCCCGCGTGCAGATCGCCCGCGATCGCCTGTTCGCCTTCACCGACGTGGAGCTCCCCGCGGAGGGCGGCGCCGTGGAGCTGCGGGAGCCCGCGCGCGGCGTGTCGTGGTGGCGCCTGGTGAACGCGCAGGGCCGCGCCATCTCCGAGGCGCGGCGCTTCTCCTTCGTCGAAGATCGCGCGCCGGTGGCGATGTTCCCGCGCATGGGCGAGGTGGTGCTCGCGCCTCCGGGCACCAGCGTCTCCTTCGCGTGGACTCCGCTGCCCGGCGTGACGCGGTACCTGGTGGAGATCTCCCCCAGCCGCGGCTTCGAGCCGGTCGTCGCCACGCACGCCGTCACCGGCACCAGCGCGCCGCTGCCCCTCTCGCTCAACGAGGCGGAGTACTTCTGGCGCGTGCGCGCCGACGATGACGGCGGCGGGGTGCCCTCGGCGCCGCTGAAGTTCCGCGTCATCCACAAGGGCATCCCCGAGGCGCCGGAGCTGCTCAACCCCGAGATCGAGGTCACGCCCTGAGTCCGCGGTGGTGGTGGGTGTGGCTGCTGCTTTCGTCTGCCGCGTGGGCGCAGAACGCGCGCATCGTGCTGCGGTGGAAGGAGGTGCCCGGCGCCTCCGCCTACGAGCTGCAGATCGCCAAAGACGCGGCCTTCGTCGAGGTGGTGTTGCAGACGCGCACCTCCACGGCCGGCTACCGCTGGGAGCAGCTGCCCACCACCACGCACTGGTGGCGCGTGCGCAGCGTCGACGCCGACAACCGCTTGAGTGAGTGGAGCCCGCCGCGCACCATCGCCGTCGACTCCGCGGTGCCCACGCCGCTCAAACCCGCCGAGGGCGCGGCCGTGGTCTGCGGCGCGTCGGTGGTGCTGGAGCTCGCGCCGTCGACGCTGATCAAGGAGTACCAGGTCGAGCTCTCGGCGACGGCCGACTTCGCGACGCCGCGCCTCCTCAAGAGCGCCACGCCCACCTTCGAGGTGCCGGGCCTGAGCGCAGGCAGCTGGTACTGGCGGTCGCGCGCCATCGACGTGCGCGACACCCGCACCGGCGCCGGCCCGGTGCGCAGCTTCACGGTGCGCGTGCCGCCGCCGCGGTTGAAGCCCGCCGCTGACGCGACGCTGCCGGCGCAGGTGAACCTCACGTGGGGCGCGGTCGGGTGCGCGGCCAGCTACGTCGTCGAGGCGTCGCATGACGGGCACGATCGCGTCTCGCTGCCCGCGAGCACCACGCAGCTCTCGTTCAAGGCCAGCGCCGCGGGTGACTACCGCTGGCGCGTGGCGAGCGTCGACGAGAAGGGCACCGCCGGTGAGTGGAGCGCCGAGAGCGTGTTCCGCGTGCGGCTCGCCGCGCCGCGCCTCAAGGCCGAGGTGGTGGGCGAGCGCGCGGAGCTGAGCTGGATCCCCGTGGCGGGCGCCACGGCGTACACGGTGGAGCTCTCGCACCTCAACGACGAGGGCCTGCGCGCGGCGACGACGGTGACGGTGGCTGGCAACGCGTGGCGCTCCGAGGTGCTGAGCGAGGGCGAGTACGCGTGGCGCGTCACCGCGAGAGACGGCGCGGGCCACAGCTCGGCGCCCTCGGAGTCGCGCAGCTTCCAGCGCCAGGCGGCGGTCGTCGCGGTGCGCGAGCCCGAGCAGAAGCCGGAGGAGAAGCCCGTCGAACCGCCTCCCCAGACGACGCCGTTGCCGCCGTTCTTCTCGCTCGCCGCGCGCGTCGGCCTCCTGGTGAACGGTCAGGCGGTGCTCTCGCCGCAGCCGCAGCTCGCCTTCACCGCGCGCCTGCCGGTGCTGCAGCGGCAGCTCGGTCTCGAGCTCCGCGCCGGCTACTACTTCGCGGTGCGCAGCTCGGAGGTGATGCAGGGCAAGGTCGTCGGCCGCGCGGACCTGTTGCCGATGTCGCTGCTGCTCGCGTGGCACCAGCCGCTGGGCCGGTTCCAATTGAAGGGCGGAGTCGGCCCGGCGCTGCAGCTGGCGTGGGTGTCGGTGAACGGGCAGCACGAGTTCCGCGCGTTGCCGGGCTTCGAGGTGGCGTTGGGCGTGTCGTACCGGCTGGGCCCGGGGCGCATCGAAGGCGACCTCGGGTTCCTCTACTCACGGTTCAGCTCGTCGCTCGCGGCACTGAACGCCAGCGGGTTCGGCGCGCGGGTGGGCTACGCTTTCGACTTCTAGGAGGGGGCGTCCCTTGCGTTGGTCGTTGCGCACGCAGATCGTCGGGCTGGTGGGCGCGATGCTGGTCATCGCCATGGGCGCGTACCTCGCGCTCGCGACCCGCGTCACCACCGCCGACAAGGAAGCGACGGTCTACGACGTCAACGCGCTCATCGCGGGCACCGTGGCGCAGCAGGTGGGGCGCACCGTCGACGGCATCGCCGACAAGCTGCGCTACTTCGGCCAGGAGTGGGAGCTGACGCCCGGTGACGCCGAGCGCCGCGCGCGCAGCCTGTTCGACGCCGACGAGGCCGTGCTCTCGCTGGAGGTCTTCAAGCGCACCGAGGGCGGCTTCGAGCGCGCCTTCCTCTTCGTCGACAACGGCCGGCTCGCCGAGCTGAACCTCACCGCCGATGATCTCACCGAGGCGCGCAAGCGCACGCCCGCGCCGCTCAAGGCCGTGCAGCAGGCCGGCGTGGTGGTGCAGAACGCCAGCCTCCCGCCCGACCTCGCGCTGGTGCGCATCTCCGCGGCGACCGCCGACGGCAGCGCGGTGGTGATCGCCGACCTGCGCCCCGAGTGGCTGCTCGCCGCGGTGTCGACCAGCGGCCTGTACAAGGTCTTCCTGGTCGACCGGCTCGGCGGCGTGTTGGCGCACCCCGACGGCGAGCGCGTCATCAAGCGCGAAGATCTCTCGACCAACCCCGTGGTGCGCGACGCCCTCACCGGGCAGGTGGCGCGCGGCGCACGCGAGTACGAGCTCGACGGTCAGCACCGCGTGGCGGCGTTCGCGCGCGTGGAGAACGGCGTCGGCTCGGTGGTGGTGGAGGTGCCGCGCGACGAGGTCTTCAAGGCCACCCGCGAGCTCTCGCGGCGCTCGCTGCTCTTCGCGCTCGGCGTGATGTCACTCGCGCTCGCGCTGGCGGTGCTGCTGGGCCGGCGCGTCACGCGACCGCTGCGCGATCTCGCCAGCACCATGCAGACCATCTCCCGCGGCCAGTTCGGCGTGGAGGTGCCCGTCGACGGCCCGCAGGAGATCGCCTCGGTGGGCTCGGCGCTCAACGAGATGAGCCGCGAGCTGGTGCGGCGCAGCGAGCAGCTGCAGGAGACCAACGCGCAGCTGGTGCAGAGCGAGAAGCTGTCGGCGGTCGGCGAGCTGGCCGCCAGCGTCGCGCACGAGGTGAAGAACCCGATGGTGGGCATCGTGGGCTTCGCGCAGCTCGGCCAGGAGTCGACCGAGACGCCGGAGATGCTCGAGTACTTCAAGCTCATCGAGCAGGACGCCTTCCGCGCGAACAAGATCCTCCAGAACCTCCTCGAGTTCTCCCGCCCGCCGGAGACGGAGTTCGAGGCGCTCTCGCCCAACGACGTGGTGATGGGCGCGATGGCGCTGTGCGTGCACCAGCTGCAGATGCACCGCGTGAAGGTGCAGACGCAGCTCGCCACCGGGCTCCCGCAGATCCGCGGGAACTCCAACCAGCTGCGGCAGGTGCTGCTCAACCTGATGATGAACGCCGGCCACGCCATGGAGGCGTCGGAGAAGAAGCTCATCACCGTCTCCACCGCGCTGGGCGAGGAGGGCTTCGTGGAGCTCCGCGTGGCCGACACCGGCCCCGGGCTCGCCGATGAGGTGAAGGCGCAGCTCTTCAAGCCCTTCTTCACCACCAAGCGCCGCGGGCAGGGCACGGGCCTGGGTCTCTCGGTGTCGCGCACCATCATCGAGGCGCACCGCGGCAGCATCCGCGCGGAGGGCGCGCCGGGCGAGGGCGCGACCTTCATCATTCGCCTCCCGGCGCTCTGACTTTATGAAGCCATATTTTACATTTGGTCTGACTATTTGTTAGGTCTGGTTGCATGGAGTCGAGAGCGCTCTGGCTGAAGGAACTCGAGGCCTCGTTCAAGCGGGCGAGCATCTGTTGGCTCAGTGGCGTGCGGCGCGTCGGCAAGACGACGCTCGCGAAGTCGCTGCCCGACTCCACGCTCTTCAACTGCGATCTCCCAGACGTCGCGTCGCGGCTCACCGACCCGGTGCGCTTCTTCAAGTCGGTGAAGACGCCTCGCCTCGTGCTGGACGAGGTGCACCAACTGCCAGACCCCGCGAGGCTGCTGAAGATCGCCGCTGACGAGTTCCCCCGGCTGCGCGTGGTGGCGACCGGGTCGTCGACGCTCGCTGCCACCGACAAGTTCAGCGACAGCCTCACCGGGAGGAAGCGCCAGGTGCATCTCGTGCCGGTGCTCGCGGCAGAGCTCGAGGCCTTCGGCGTGTCGCTGGAGCATCGGTTGTTGCGCGGCGGGCTCCCGCAGCCGCTCCTCGCGGAGGAGGCCGACCGCACCTTCTATTCAGAGTGGCTCGACTCGTACTTCGCACGCGACGTACGCGAGCTCTTCAGCGTGGAGAAGCGCGGCGCATTCCTCTCGATGCTCGAGGCGCTGCTGCGGCAGAGCGGCGGGCAGCTCGAGGTCTCCGCCATGTCGCGCGTCTCCGGGCTCTCACGCCCGACAGTGATGACGTACCTCGACGTGATGGAGACCACGCACGTGCTGACGCGGTTGCGTCCCTACAGCGGCGGCTCCAGCGAACGCGAACTCGTGCAGATGCCGAAGGCGTACACCTTCGACACCGGCTTCGTGTGCCACGCGCGCGGCATCACGTCGCTGCGCCCCGAAGACAAGGGGTTGCTGCTCGAACATCTCGTGCTGGAGACGCTCCAGTCACTGCCGTTGCTGCCGCGCATCCACTACTGGCGCGACAAGGAGAAGCGAGAGGTCGACTTCATCCTCCCGATGGCGCGGGAGCGCGTCGACGCCATCGAAGTGAAATGGAGCGCGGACGCGTTCGACCCGAAGTCGCTCCGTGTCTTTCGCGATGCCTACCCGAAGGGCCGCAACTGGCTGGTGACCGCGCAGACCGGCGCGCCGTCGACGCGCGCGTTCGGCGGCCTCGAGATGAACGTCGTCAGCATCGAGGCGCTGCGCGAAGCGCTGGCGTGAGGGTCAGGGCGCGGTGCCCTGTGCCAGCTTGCTGCCCTCGAGCGCGATGTCTTGCGTGCCGGAGTGCAGCGCCACCCACGACGCGGTGTTCTCGCTGCGCGCCCACCAGGCCTGCTTCTCGTCGTTGGCCAGCTCCAGCCAGCCCACCGGCTTGCCCTTGAGCGAGTACTCGAGGCGCAGCACCACCTCGGGCGCGCCGTTGCGCGGCGGCTCGTCCTTCGAGAGCACCTCGGTGACGACGAGGCGGCTCCAGATCTTGTCGTGCCAGTTCTTGGTCAGCTCGTCGGGCTTGTCGGGCGTGGCCGCGGGCGCGATGCGCATCGTCGCGGGGATGTCGGCGCCGCTCGCCACGTACGACGCCGTCTTGCCGCCGGAGCTCACCGTGAAGGCGTCGAACTCCGTGAGCTTGAAGGTGTGCAGGCGGCGATCGACCAGCACCGTCGAGTTGGGGTCGAGCTCGTTGAAGAGCTGGTTGGAGACGAGGAAGACGTCTTTCGTCTTCTCATTCTGCGCGTAGCTGCCGGCGAGGCCGGCGACCTGCTTGTTGATGACGAAGCTCACCGGCGCGCCGGAGATGGTCAGCTCCAGCCGGCGCGGGCTGCCCTCGAGGCCCAGCTCGCTCAGCTTCTCGGTGGAGATGGCGCCCAGCGCGCGCGTGCCCTCGAACGGCGTCAGCTTGGTCCACAGCTGCTCGGCGCGCTCGTTGGCGTACACGGTGCGGTCGGGCACCGGCGGCGGCGGAGGCGGCCGCTTCGGGATGACGCCGCCATCCGGCAGCGTGCCCGCGTCGAGCTCGTCCATCGGCGAGCCGGCGTCGTACTCTGGGCGCTTGCCGGGCAGGTACGCGAGCGTCACGTAGAAACGGTCCTTCTTCTCCACGGTGACGACGCGCGTGCCGTCGCTGTAGCTGACGCGCTCAAGCGAGTTCTTGTTGGCGTCGGCGATGATCACCGACTCCTTCTTCTGCGTCTCCGGCGGGCGCTGCCACGTCACGTACGCGGCCACCAGGCCCGCAGCGGCCAGCGCACCCTGAATCGCTGCACTTCGCGCTTTCACTTCGCACTCCCGGTTGAAGAGGTCTTCTTGCGACGGCGGGCGAAGAAGCCGATGCCCACCACCGCGAGCGGCGCGAGCACCGTCGTGCCGTAGAACCACAGCGAGTCTTCCTGCCGGGTGCGCGTCAGCGGCACGTCGGCCTCGGAGTTCGTCGGCCCCGCGAGCGCCTCGTCGCCCAGCAGCCACTTGAACGAGTCGACCAGCAGGTACTGGTTGCCCACCACGTTCGCCAACACGAGATCGCTGATGGCGTCGGAGTCGCCCAGCACCACCGCGCGCGACGGCTTCTGGCCGGTCTTGCTCTCCTGCTTGCGCTCCACGGCCACCACCACGCCGTAGGCCTTCTTCGTCTCGCCGGTGTCGAACTCGAAGTTGCGGTTGGTGTCGTTCCACGCGTCGGTCAACGAGCGCACCGCGAAGTCGAGGGAGAGGTCGGCGGCGTGCTGCTTCGCCTCCTCCAGCGGCCCCGCGCCGATGAACAGCACCGGCGACTGCCCGCGCCCGAGGAAGGTGGCGATGGGGTGCGAGCTGAAGGTGCGGGTCGCGATGTTGTGCCGGTCCGCGATGCTCGGCGGCGGGCGGATGTTCGCCGTGCCGCGCTCCTGCGCCAGCGTCTGTGCGGTGTACGTGAGGCCCAGCGGCGCGAGCAGGTTCTCGAACGTCGCGCCGGAGTCGGGGTCGAGCGCGATGAAGAGCCGCCCGCCGCCGTCGACGTAGCGCTTGAGCGCATCGGCCTCGGGGTCTTCGAAGTCACGCTGCGGGCCGATGATGAACACCGCCGCCGCGTCCTTGGGGATCTCGCTGCCGAGCCCTTCCGCGATGGAGAGCGGGCGCGCGTCGAAGTTCTGATCAGCCAGCACCTTGTAGAGCGCCTCGATGGTGGTGCGCTGATCGTTCGAGTCGGCGTTGTTGCGCAGCCGCTCGCCGTGACCGCCCGTGAGGTACACGGTGCGCTTCGACTTCGCGACCAGCGTCAGCTTCTTGTTCACCTCGGTGTCGAGCCCGCGGAGCTGCGACTTCGCCTTCTCCGCCTCGGTGCCGATGAAGAGCGTCTCCTTGCGGCCGCCCTTCTTGATGATCACGTTCCCGTTGCCGGTGGCGCCGATCTCCTTCGCCTTCACCGGCTCCAGCGCGTGATCCAACCGCGTCACCGTCATCTGCGGCGCGGAGGCCTTGAGATCATCGAAGTACTCCTCCACCGCGTCGGCCGCGTCAGAAGCGGGCGGGAAGAAGAGGTACACGTTCACCGGCTCATCGAGCGACGCGGCCAGCTTCTTCGTCGCCTCGCCGGGCTTCGCCACGCGGAAGTACGAGAGGTCGACCTTGGTGTCGCGCTCGGTCGTCACGTACTGCGTGGAGAACGCGAAGATGAACGCGAACGCCAGCCCGAGGCCGGAGAGCCGCGCTTCCTTGATGCGGTCCGACTCCAGCGTCGGCGACTTCGCCATCGAGGTGAACGAGAGCTCGACGAACAGCGTGGGCAGCAGCGACGCCAGCAACAGCGCCGGCCACAACGCCGCCAGCACGCCCGCCAGCTTCGGAGACGACGCCGACATCGCCGCGCCGGTCAGCTTGGTGAACAGGTCAGACTGCAGCGCGTAGAGCAGCAGCGAGACCACGGTGCCGAGGTGCAGGTACGCCAGCGTCCGGTGCACGCGACCCGCGGGCGTCGCGTCGGCCTTCATGAAGCGCATCGCGGTGGCGAGCACCACCAGCAACAGGCCCACGCCCGAGAGCGCCCAGCGCACCTCCGACGAGTCGACGATGCGCTCGCCGGCCCACAGGAGCAGCAGGCCCGCAGAGAGAAGAAGTGAGAGCTGCATTACCGCCACCTCCGCGCTTCCAGCACCCGCGTCGCGGAGAACAGCGCGATGAAGGTGATCAGCGCGAAATACGAGACGTGCTTGAGGTGGATGACGCCGACGCGGAACGCATCGAAGTGCCCCCACCACGCCAGCCCGTTGACGATCTCCGTGAAGGGCCGGTCGGTGATCTTCCCCGCGAGCCACGCGGTGGTCAGCGCCAGCACCATCACGCCCGACAACACCGCCGCCACCACCTGGCTGCGAGAGAGCGCGCTCCCGAACGTGCCGATGGCCAGTCCGCACGCGCCGACCAGCATCAACCCGAAGTACCCGGCCGCGATGTGGCCGAACGAGACCTTGCCGTACGCCGCGATGAGCGCCGGCATGTACGCGGTCGACGCGAAGAAGAGACAGAGGAACAAGAACGCCGCGAGGAACTTGCCGAGGATGATCTCCAGGTCGAGCACCGGCGAGGAGTTCAGCAGCGCGATGGTGCCCGTCTGGCGCTCCTCTGCGATGAGGCGCATCGACAAGAACACCGTGCCCACCATGGTGATGCCGGAGGTCAGCGTGAAGAAGTCCGCGAGGATCTCCGATGACTTCTTCGCGGTGCCGGGCACGGCGAACGCGTTGAAGAGCAGCCCGTCGATGAACAGCATCACCGCGATGATGATGTAGCCGCTCATGGTGCGCAGGTACGCGGCCAGCTCGCGGCGCGAAATCAGCCACACGTTCTTCACGGCGTGGCCTCCTTTCCATGCGTGAGTTTGAGGAAGATGTTCTCGAGGCGCGCGGCGCCCTTGTCGACGCGCAGCACGCCGATGTTGGCCTCGACCAGCGCCTTCACCAGCTGCGCGCGGCGCTCGCCGGCGACCATCGCGCGCAGGCTGCCGAGCTTGCCGTCCATCTTCGTGATGGTGACGTCGGTGACGCCGTCCTGATTGCGGAGGAGGTCGACCGCGAACTGCACGTTGCCCTCCACGTCGAACTCGACCGAGCCCGCGTTGCCGAGCTGGCTCGCGAGCTGCGCCTCGTCACCGCGCGCGATGATCTCGCCCTGTTGGATGACGAGGTAGCGGTCACAGATCTGCGAGATCTCCGTGAGGATGTGCGACGAGACCAGCACCGTGTGGTCGCCCTTGAGCTGGCGGATGAGCTCGCGCATCTCGACGATCTGCACCGGGTCGAGGCCGCCGGTCGGCTCGTCGAGGATCAGCAGCTTCGGGTTGTGCACCAGCGCCTGCGCCACGCCCACGCGCTGCCGGTAGCCGTGCGAGAGGCTGGAGATGACGTCGTCCCGGCGGTCGGTGAGCGTCGTCTTCTTCATCGCCTCGGCGACGCGCGCGGGCAGGTCGGCCTTCGAGACGCCGCGGAGCTGCGCGACGAACTCCAGGTACCCCTGGATGGTCATCTCGTCGTACAGCGGCGGCGTGTCGGGGAGGTACCCGATGAGCTTGCGGATCTCGTGGGGGTCCTTGGTCACGTCGTAGCCGTCGATGGTGACGCGGCCGGAGGTGGGGAGCAGCACGCACCCGAGGACCTTGAGCGTCGTCGACTTGCCGGCGCCGTTGAGACCGAGGAAGCCGATGACTTCGCCCTTCTCGATCGTGAAGGAGAGGTCGCGAATCGCCGCGCGCTCTCCGTAGTACTTGGTGAGGCCTTCGACCTGAATCATCGCGGCGAGCGGTTTAACCACCGACGATCTCAAGTCAAGGCGTCATAAGTGGCGTGTCCCGAGCGATTCGAAGTCGAGATTGAAGCGCGCGAGGTATTTGCGGAGTCGGTCGGCGTCGTTGCTCGACTTCTTCTGCGCGCGAGACTTCGCGAAGAGCTTCCGCCCCGCTTCAGACAGTGACCGGCTTGCGCGGCAGACGCGCACCACCTCGGTGAGCTGCACGGCGTCGAACGCGTCGAGGTGAGAAGTGTCGATGCCGCCGGTCGAGCTCTTCACGCTCCACGCAGAAGAGAGCCGCGCGATCTCCGCGTTGACCAACGCGAGCGTGATGCGGCCGCCATCGGCCAGAGTCACCAACCGGGTCACTGACGCGTTCAGGTCGCGAAAATTGCCGGGCCAGGTCGCGGTGGGCGACGTGCCGAAGTCGAGGTAGCGGTGGAGCGCCTCCTTGCTCCAAGTGACCTGCATGCCGACGCTCGTGCTCGCGCGCTCGGTCTCGTAGTCGACGTTGGGCGCGAGGTCTTCCGGTCGCGCTGCCAGCCCCGGGAGTTCGAACGTCCACATGTTGATGCGTGCGAGCAGGTCAGCGCGGAAGTTGCCGTCAGCGACGGCCTTCTTGAGATCCCGATTGGTGCCCGCCAGCAGCACGAAGTTGCTCTGCACCTCGCGGTCCGCGCCCACCGGGAAGAACGTCTTCTCCTCGAGCGCGCGCAGCAACATCGCCTGCTCGTCGAGCCCGAGCTCTCCGATCTCATCGAGGAACAGCACGCCCTCGTTCGCGCGGAGCAGCAGGCCTTCTCGCGCTCCGCTCGCGCCGGTGAACGCGCCGCGCGTGTGCCCGAAGAGCGCCGCCATCGCCTGGTCGCCGCGCAGCGTCGCGCAGTTCACGTTCACGAACTCGCCGCTCACGAGATTCCGCGCGCGCTTGAGCGCATGGAGCCGCGCCGCGAGCTGTGACTTGCCCGCGCCCGTCGGCCCGAGCAGCAACATCGGCGCGCGCGTGCGGACCGCCACGTGCTCCATCTCGGTCATCAGCGCGTTGTACGCCGCGTTCTTCGTGGCGATGCCCTGCTTGAGGAACGACACCGACTCCACGACCTCGGCGCGGAAGCGCGACGCGAGGCGATCGTACCGGCTCAGATCGAGATCGATGATGTCGTGCGTCCCCGCGGGGCTCGAACCGCCTCTTCGCGGCGGCCCGGTCTGGATCAGCCGACCGGGGATGTGTCGCGACTCGGTGAGCAGGAAGAGGCAGATCTGCGCGACGTGCGTGCCGGTCGTGATGTGGACGAGGTAGTCCTCCTTCTCCGGCTTGAAGCGGTAGCTCCGCGCGAAGTCGTGGAGCGCGCCGTAGACCTCTTCGAAGTCCCACGGGTTCGTCAGCGGGAAGCGCGTGGTCTGCACCGTCGTCTCAGGCGACGCCTGCTTGATGTCAGCGGCCACCACGCCCGCCAGCGACGTGAACTTCGGGTCGTAGAGCAACTCGAAGCGGTTCACCGCGAGTGCCGGGTCCTGACAGAGCGAGACAGACGGGCGCCACCGCGACCAGCGCCGCGAGTCCTCGCCCGCATCGAGTTTGGTGCCCAGCAGCCCGAGTACGACCAGCGGCTTCTGTTTGCTCACGAGAACGCTCCTATCGGCGCGTGATTTATATCAATGGATAATACGGAGCGACCAGTCAGTCTCCCGTGCCTCGGGGCGTCGGCTGGCACGTTCGGTGCTCTGGGCACCTGCCATGGAAACGAAGACCTACGACACGATGGAGACCCCGGGCGGTGCGCCGGTGAAGATGTGGACGCGCGGCGTGGAGGTTGACGCGAAGTCGCTCGATCAACTGCGCCAGACGGCGTCGATGCCCTTCGTCCACGGCTGGGTCGCGGCGATGCCCGACGTGCACTTCGGCATCGGCGCCACCATCGGGAGCGTGGTGCCCACGAAGGGCGCGGTCATCCCCGCGGCGGTCGGCGTCGACATCGGCTGCGGCATGAGCGCGGTGTGCACCACGCTGACGGCGAACGATTTGCCGGAGTCGCTCAAGGGCCTGCGCACGGCCATCGAGATGCGCGTGCCGGTGGGGAAGGGCGCGTTCAAGAAGGCGCCTCCGGGGCAGCTCGAGGTGTGGTCTCGGCTGGGCCCGCGCTACGACAAGTTGGTGGCGGCGCGTCCCTCGCTGGCGAGCAAGGACCCCGCGGCGCAGCTCGGCTCGCTGGGCGGCGGCAACCACTTCATCGAGGTCTGCCTCGATGAGCGCGATCGCGTGTGGTTCATGTTGCACAGCGGCTCCCGCGGGCTCGGCAACCGCTTCGGCACGATGTTCATCGAGCTCGCGCGCGAAGACATGCGCACTCACATGAAGTCGTTGCCCGACGAAGACCTCGCGTACTTCGAGGAGGGCGCGGCGCACTTCGACGAGTACGTGGAGGCCGTCTCGCTCGCGCAGGAGTACGCGCTTGAGAACCGGCGTCTGATGATGCTGGCGGTCATCGATGGCGCGAAGAGCACGCGCGTGCTGCCGCCGTTCGACGCCGCAGTGATGGCGATCGACTGCCACCACAACTACGTCGCGCGGGAGCGGCACTTCGGTGAGGACGTGTTGGTGACGCGCAAGGGCGCGGTGCGCGCGGGCCGGGGCCAGCTCGGCATCATCCCCGGGAGCATGGGCGCGCGGTCGTTCATCGTGCGCGGCAAGGGCAACGCGGAGAGCTTCGAGAGCTGCAGCCACGGCGCGGGTCGCACGATGTCGCGCACCGCGGCGCGCGCGCAGTTCACGGTGGAGCAGCACGTCGCGGCCACGAAGGGCATCGAGTGCCGGAAGGATGCTGGGGTCATCGATGAGACTCCGGCGGCGTACAAGTCGATCGACGCGGTCATGGCGGCGCAGGCTGACCTCGTCGAGGTGGTGCACACGCTGCGTCAGGTCGTTTGCGTGAAGGGGTGACGAGATGTTGGTGATCGACGGTTCAGCGGGAGAGGGAGGAGGCCAGGTGCTGCGCACCGCGCTTGGTCTCTCCCTCGTGACGGGGAAGGCGTTTCGCATCAGCCGCATCCGCGGCGGGCGTGAGAAGCCGGGGCTGCTGCGGCAGCACCTCACGTGCGTGAAGGCCGCGGCGGCGCTCGGTGATGCTGAGGTTCGCGGCGCAGAACTCGGCTCGATGGAGCTCGAGTTCATTCCGCGTGGGCTCCGCAGCGGTGATTTCGATTTCGTGATCGGCAGCGCGGGGAGCACCACGCTCGTGCTGCAGGCGGTGCTGCCGGCGCTGTTGCACGCGCGCGCGCCGACGACGTTGAGCATCGAAGGTGGCACGCACAACTCGCTGTCGCCGCCGTTCGAATTCTTGCAGCGCTCGTTGCTGCCGGTGCTGACGCGCATGGGCGCGCAGGTGGTGGTGACGTTGGTGCGGCCCGGCTTCGAGCCCGCGGGTGGCGGCCGTCTCGAGGTGCGCGTGACGCCGTCGACGTTGCGGCCGCTCGAGCTGTTGCAGCGCGGCGCGTTCGTTCGGCGCAACGCGGAGGCGCTGGTGAGCGACGTGCCGCTCAAGGTCGCGCACCGGGAGCTCAACGTGGTGCGAGACGAGCTGGAGTTCGCGGAAGGTGAGCTCGAGGCGCGCGAAGTGACGGCGCCGTCTCCGGGCAACGCGCTCATCCTCTCGCTCGAATACGAGCAGGTGACGGAGGTCTTCGTCGGCCTCGGCGCGCGCGGAGTGACCGCGGAGAAGGTCGCGCGGCGTGCGTGCGGCGAGGTGCGCCGCGCGCAGCGGACGGATGCGCCGGTGGGCCTGCATCTGGCCGATCAACTGCTCGTGCCGATGGCGCTCGCAGGGGGTGGCGTGTTTCGAACCGTCGCTCCGACGCCGCACACGCAGACGCAGTTGGAGCTCATTCCCCGGTTCCTCGACGTCGCGCTCACCTGCACGCAGGAGAGCACCGGGAACACGTTCGTCGTTCGCTGCGCAGCTCGGTGAACTACGCGACCAGTAGCCACTGGCCTGCGGCGGCGCACAGGCCCACCACCGCCCACGGCGGCGCGCGCCAATGCTCGAGCAGCCCGAACGCGAGCAGCGCCACGCCGACGTCGCGCGGTCCACGCACACTCTCCGTGAAGACCGGGTGGTACAGCGCCGCGAGCAGCACGCCCACCACCGCCGCGTTCGCGCCGGCCAGCGCCGCTTGCGCCCAACGCCGAGTGCGTAACCGGTGCCAGAACGGGAGCGCTCCGCCGACGAGCAGCCACGCCGGCAGGAAGATGCCCAACACACACCACAGCCCGTCGAGCCAGCGCGTGGGCGCCGTGCTCATCGCCGTGCCGAGGTACGCCGCGAAGGTGAACAGCGGCCCCGGGAGCGCCTGCGCCGCGCCGTACCCCGCGAGGAACTGGTCGTCGGTCAGCCACCCGCGCGGCACCAGCTCCTCGCGCAGCAACGGCAACACCACGTGCCCGCCGCCGAACACCAGCGCGCCCGAGCGGTAGAAGCTGTCGAAGACCGCGAGCGGCCGCGCGCCCGTCGCCGAGGCCAGCGCCGGCAGCCCCACCAGCAGCGCGAAGAACGTCACCAGCGCCGCCGTCGCCGCCAGATGCCCGCGCCCGCCCGTCGGCGCACCCGGCGTGGCGCTCACCGCGATGCTGTCGCGGTACCGCCAGAAGCCCACCAGCCCGCCGGCGGCGATGACGCCCAGCTGCGTGACGGCGCCCGGCACCGCGAGCAACACCGCCGCCGCGACGAGGCACAGCGCGCGCCGCGGGAGATCGGTGCACAGCTTGCGGCCCATGCCCCACACCGCCTGCGCCACCACCGCCACCGCCGCGAGCTTGAGGCCGTGCAGCCAGCCCGCGTGCGCCAGGTCGGCCGCGCCCGCCACGCCGTACGCGAAGGCGATCATCAACGCCGCCGAGGGGAGGGTGAAGCACGCCGACGCGAGGAGCGCGCCCGCCAGCCCCGCGCGCTGCATGCCGAGGGCGAACACCACCTGGCTGCTGGCCGGCCCCGGGAGGAACTGGCACAGCGCGACGAGATCTCCGTAGTGCGCGTCGTCGAGCCACCGCCGCTTCTCGACGAACTCCGTGCGCAGGTAGCCCAGGTGCGCGATGGGCCCGCCGAACGAGAGGCACCCCAGGCGCAAGAACGCGCCCGCCACCTCGAGGAGCTTCGACGCTTCACCCACCGGCGGGCTCCGGCGCGGAGAGCGGGCTGGTGTCAGGCACCGGCCGCCCCGGCTCCGACGGCACCGCGATGAAGCCGTGGCCCGAGGTGGTGTGACAGGCGTTGCACGCGGCGGCGGTGCGCGCGAAGGCCGCGGTGAAGGTCGCGCCGTCACGCGCGGTGAGGGCGCGGCGCAGCTCGCCCAGCGTGTCGCGCGCGAAGGCCGCGGCCAGCGGCGGCAGCACCTCCGGGTGGCCCTCCTTCGGCGGAGCGGCGTGCGGTAGCGCCTCGGTGAACAGCTCCTCGAGCTCGCCGAGTTCGTAATCCGCCAGCGCGAAGCGCCCGCCGTTCGCGGCGCGCCCCAGCAGCTCGAAGCGGCGCGCGACGTCGGCCATCACCGAGCCGTAGCCGGGCGCGGGAGACGGACGCCCGGGCGTCGCGCAGCCCGCGCACGCCAGCGCCCCCACGAGGAAGACGAGGCGGCGCAGGGCGTCACCGGAGGCCGGGGAGAACAGCGCGCGTCGAGCGTCGGGTCTCAGTCGATTCATGGCGCCTCCGGGCGCGGTGTACCGCGAATCACGCGCTCAGGTGGCGCGCGGCGGATGGTGTCGCATCAGCGTCGCGGCGATGGCGAGCACGAGTACGAGCGCGGTGAAGCCCGCGGCTTCGGGGCCGAAGTCGCCGCCGCTCCAGAATGTCGAAGTGGAGTCGCTCTCCGCGATGAAGAGGGAGTCTCTGGGGAACCCGCCACTCACCGGCTGACCCCAGACGAAGCCTTCGAAGAAGTTCCACGCGAGGTGCGCTCCGATGGGCATCCACAGCGAGCCGCTCTTGAGTCGAAGCAGGCCGAACCAGATGCCGACCAACGCGACCAGCAACACCGCGACCCACGAAGAGCTCGGGTTCAGGACGTGCATCACGCCGAACACGGCGCTCGAGACCAGCACCGCGCCCGTGTCGCCGATGCCGCGCCGGAGCGCGTTGAAGCCCAACCCGCGAATCATCAGTTCTTCACCGATGCCAGCGGGGGCGAGGGTGCAGAACTGAAGCACTCCCGGGAGGATCGGCATAGGCCGGGTGAGCGTCAGCGTCGCGGCTCCCGCGAAGAACGGACCCAGCACGGAGATCGTAATCGCGAGCGCTCCCAGCGCCCCGCCCAGCGCCAGCGTGGTGCCGATGCGTGACTCGGTGAGCCCGATCGGCTCGCGAGTGCCGAGCCACGTCAGCCAGGTCGCACAGCACGCAACCGTCAGCGTGCTGAACGTTGAGGCCGCGACCGCTGCGGACGCGAGGTCGTGCTCTGGCCCCAATTCAAGGAGCGTCGTGAGAAGTGACGCGACGAAGGCCAACCCGACGGTGATGAAGACGTAGACGGCCACCACCAGTCCGGGCCGCTGCACTCAGTCTCTCCACGGCCGGAACACGAGGTTTCGGCGCCGCAGCGCTTCACGCGCGCGGGGGCTCACGAACGTCGCCAACTCAACCTCGCGCTGCGCGGAGTACCCGCTGGGCACGTGCGAGTTCGCGTAGCCGGGGTGGCACATCAGCTCAACGAATCCGTCTCCGGGCACCTGCGCGAGGATCTCTTCGAAGCGCGCCTCCGTCCAATACGCGTCGCGCGCTGCATCACCGAGGAACACGTCGTTGGTCTGCACGCCGCGCGCGCGCAACGTCGCGCGCATCTCCGCGTTGATGCTGCGCACCGCGAGCCCGCGTTCCCTCGCGACGGTGGCGAGCCCCGACAGCACCTGCGGCTGCAGATGCGCGTGCTTGTGCACGTCGATGTGCGTCGCCTCGCGGCCGATGAGCGCGTTCAACTTCTCCAGTTGCGCGCGCGTCTCCCGCACCACGAAGTCTTCGCTCGGCGTCGCGTCGTCGAGTTGTTCAGACCCATCACTCACCGCCGGAAAGCGCACGAGGTTGAGATGCAGACCAATCGCGAGGCCATCGGCCAACCGAGCCGCGTCTTCACTGTGCGGCGAGTTGACGATCATCGTCGTCGACGACACCACGCCTTCCCGCATCGCGCGCGCGATGCCCCGCGTCACCGCCGGGTCGTAGCCGAAGTCGTCAGCGTTCAAGATGAGTCGCAGCGTCATTTCTCGAAGAGCCCCAGTTGTGGAGACGCCTCACGATGCCCTGAAGCCATCTGCGCTTCGAACAACTTCTGCACGGTCTCGATCGTGTCGGCGCCGTCGGCCCGCTTGTCGTCGCGGATGCGCACGATGCGTGGGAAACGGAGCGCGTATCCGCTTGCGTGCCGGTTCGACTGCTGAATCCCGTCGAAGGCGATCTCCAGCACCACCTCAGGCCTCACCACGTGCACGCCGCGTTGGATGCTCTGGGTCAGCTCCTCGAAGCGGCTGGTGAGCCGGTCGATCTCCGCGTCGGTCAAGCCCGAGTACGCCTTGCCGATCTCCTGCAGCTCCGCGCCGCGCCACACGGCAAAGGTGTAGTCGCTCAGCACGCCGGCGCGTTTGCCGTGACCGCGCTCCGCCTTCGTCACCACCACGTCGAGCGTCGCGAACGCGCGCTTCACCTTGCGCCACGCCGAGCCGCGGCGGCCCGCGTCGTACGTCGCGTCGGTCTGCTTGAGCACCAGCCCTTCGTTGCCGCGCGCGCGGGCCTGCGTGAAGGCGAGGTCGATCTGCTCCTGCACGTCGCGCGATACGTCGAAGGCGGCGAACGGGTTGGCGCGCACGCCGAGGGCCTCCAAGCGCGCGCGGCGCTCGCTCCACGGCTGCTCGAGCAGCGTCTCGCCGTCGTACAAGCAGTCGTACGCCACGAACGCGACGGGCGTCGCTGCGCGCAGCGCGGGGTTCGCGTCGGTGCGGTTGAGTCGCGCCTGCAGCGCCTGAAACGGCCGCGCGCCGCCGTCGGGGCGCACCGCGATGATCTCCCCGTCGAGCACCGCGGGCCGGGTCAGCGCGCGCAGCACCTCCACCACGTCGGGGAACTGCGCGGTCACCTCGTCTTGCCCGCGCGCGAAGAGCCGCACCGCGCCGTTCCACACGTGCGCCTGCGCGCGCACGCCGTCGAGCTTGTCTTCGATGACGGTCTTCGCCGGGTCGACGGGCTCCTTCACCGACTCGATGGGCGTCGCGAGCATGAAGGCCACCACGCTGCCCGGGGAGAGCTCGGCGTGCTCGAGACGCTCGTCGTGCGCCAGCAGCGCCAACACGCCGGGGTCGGGCGTCAGCGCCGACGCGCGCCGCAGCGCCTCGAGTGACGCGCCGAACGCCTGCGCCAACGCGTCTTCAAAGAGGCCCAGCTGCACGCCGACCCGGAGCTCGCCGAGGATGGCTTTGACGAGGTAGCGCGCCTCCCACGGCGTGGCGCGTTTCAGCAGCGACGCGAGCAGCGCCTGCTTCTCACCGCGATCAGCCGACGCGGCGATCTGATCAAGCACCGGGGGAATTTCGTGCAGCGGGAGATGCGCGCCCGCTTCTCTCCCCGGGGGTACCGGGAGGAGCAGCTCCAGCGCGTCGCCGAGATCTCCGACCTCGCGCGCCTTCGCGGCGATGACGCCGACCGGCAGCCCCGAGGCCACCGCCGCCGCGCCGTTCACGAGCGCCCACCCGACGCCGAGCGTCCGTTCGTCGGCGTGGGGCAGCACGCGCCCGAGGATCAGCCGCGCCGCGAAGGGCAGCTCCTCTCGCGAGAGCGTGCGGAGGAGCGACGAGAGCGCCTCCACCTTCGCCTTGCGCGAGCGGGTCGCCTTCACCGCGTCGAGCGCGTGAGTCAGCCGCTGCATGACCTCTGACTTACTCCGGCCGGGCGCGTCGCGCGCAGCCGCGAAACTCGAGGGCGGAGAACTCGCCTGACGAGAGAAGCTCCTCGCGCGGAGGCAGGTGGTAGAACGCCCGCGTATGAATCACCTCCGCTTCAATCTGAATGGCACGTGGGTCGAGGAAGCCAGCGTCAGCCCCACGACGACGTTGCTGCGCTACCTGCGCGACAAGCGCGGGCTGTCGGGCACGAAAGAAGGCTGCGCGGAGGGCGACTGTGGCGCGTGTTCGGTGGCGGTGGTGGAGCGCGGCGCTGACGGCCAACCGGTGTGGCGCGCCATCAACTCGTGTCTGGTGATGTTGCCGATGTTGCAGGGCAAGCACGTGGTCACCGTGGAGGCTCTCAAGAACGCCGACGGCTACCACCCGGCGCAGCTCGCGATGTCGAAGGCGCTGGGCAGCCAGTGCGGCTACTGCACGCCGGGCATCGTGATGACGATGTTCGAGGCGACGTACCGGGAAGATCTCGACGCGCCGTGGAAGCTCGATGATCAGCTCTGCGGGAACCTCTGCCGCTGCACCGGGTACCGCCCCATCCGCGACGCGGCGAAGGAGGTCGCGGGCACGTGCCCGGCCGATCGCTTCCGCGCGCAGCTCCCGGCCTCCGCGCCCGAGAGCATGGGCCTCGCGTACGAGCAGAACGCGCAGCGCTTCGCGACGCCGACGACGTTCGACGAGCTGTGGAGCGAGCTCGACGCGCACCCCGACGCGCGGTTCATCAACGGCGGCACCGACCTCTCGCTCGAGGTGACCAAGAAGTTCCAGGTGCTGCCGAAGCTCATCTCGCTCGAAGGCCTCGCGGAGTTGAAGCGCATCGACGGCGCGCGCCTCGGCGCCGGGGTGTCGATCGCCGAACTCGAGGACTTCTCGGCCACGCGCTTCCCCTCGCTGCACCGCATGACGCGCTACTTCGCCGCGCGGCAGATCAAGCACCGCGGCACCATCGGCGGGAACCTCTGCACCGCGTCGCCCATCGGCGATCTCCCGCCCGCGCTCCTCGCGCTCGGCGCAGTGGCGATCCTCAAGAGCCGGGCGGGCGAACGTCGGGTGCCGCTGCAGGACTTCTTCGTCAGCTACCGGAAGACCGCGCTCGCGCCGAAGGAGATCCTCGCGGCGATCGAGCTGCCCGCCGTGCCCGAGTCGGCGCGCGTGGTCTCGTACAAGGTCAGCAAGCGGCGGGAGCTGGACATCTCCACCGTGTCGGCGTCGCTCTTCGTTGACACCGATGCCCAGGGCGTCGTCACCGTCGCGCGGCTCGCGTACGGCGGCATGGCGGCGACCCCGGCGCGCGCGGTGAAGACCGAGGCGGCGCTGGTCGGCAAACCGTGGACGAAGGCGAACGTGGAGGCCGCGGCGAAGCTGGTGTCGCAGGACTTCTCGCCGATGTCCGACCACCGCGGCAGCGCGGCGTATCGCTCGCTCGTCGCGGCGAACCTGCTGCGCGGCTTCTATGAAGAGACCCAACAGGTGCGGCAGCCCGCGCTGCGCCCCCTGCACGCAGGCACCGTGCAGCGGGCTGAAGAGGTGACCCATGGCTGATGGCTTCTCGACTCCGTTGCACCAGCCGTTGCTCCACGAGAGCGGGCTGCGGCACGTCACGGGCGAAGCGAAGTACGTCGACGACCTCCCCGCGCCGCAGGGCATGCTGGTGGCGCAGGTGGTCGGCTCGACGGTGGCGCGCGGCAAGCTGCGCGGCATCGACTCCTCGGCGGCGCGCGCGGTGAAGGGCGTGCACGCGATCATCACCGCGGCCGACATCAGGGGCGAGAACAACGTCGGCACCGTCGTCCACGACGAGGAGCTGCTCGCCAGCGCGGAGGTGCACTTCCTCGGGCAGGCGGTCGCGTTGGTGGTGGGCGAGAGCTACGAGGCGTGCCGCGAAGGCGCGGCGAAGCTGAAGGTCGACGTGGAGCCGCTCCCGGCCATCGTCACCATCGAAGAGGGCATCGCGCAGGACAGCTGGTTGTCTGACCCGCACCGCATGCTGCGCGGCGACCCCGACGACGCGCTGGCGAAGGCCGAGGTGCGCTTCCAGGGCGAGGTGGTCACCGGCGGGCAGGACCACTTCTATCTGGAGACGCACGTCACGCTCGCCATCCCCGGCGAGGGCGCGACGCTGCACCTCCTCTGTTCAACACAACACCCGAGCGAGGTGCAGGCGGTCGTCGCGCATGTATTGAACTGGCACCGGCACCAGATCGTCGTCGAGGTGCCGCGCATGGGCGGCGGCTTCGGCGGCAAGGAGACGCAGGCCGCGAACTTCGCCGCGCTCGCGTCGCTCGGCGCGCTGAAGACCGGGCGGCCGGTGAAGGTGTGGCTCAACCGCGATCAAGACATGCTGTGGACCGGCAAGCGCCACCCGTTCTTGACGAAGTTCGATGTCGGCTTCGCGAAGGACGGCACCATCGTCGGCCTCGACGCGCAGCTCTATTCGAACGGCGGCTTCAGCAATGATCTCACCCGCGCCATCACCGATCGCGCGCTCTTCCACATCGACAACGGCTACTTCCTGCCCAACGTCCGCCTGATGGGGCGCGCGGTGAAGACCAACTTGCCCTCGAACACCGCGTTCCGTGGCTTCGGTGGCCCGCAGGGCATGGCCGTCATCGAAGACCTCATCAATCGCTTCTGCGAGCGCACCGGCATGGACCCGGTCGAGGTTCGGCGGAAGAACTTCTACGGCCCCGCGCCGCGCAACCTCACGCCCTACTGGCAGGTGGTCGACGACAACCGGCTCCCGCGCATCTTCGACGAGCTGCTGAAGTCGTCGCGCTACGCCGAACGCCGCGCACAGATTGATACATTCAATCAAACCAATACACAGAACAAACGGGGCCTGGCGCTCACGCCGGTGAAGTTCGGCATCAGCTTCACCACCTCGTTCCTCAACCAGGCGGGCGCGTTGTTGGTGATGTACGCCGACGGCTCCGCGCAGCTGAACCACGGCGGCACGGAGATGGGGCAGGGCCTGCACACCAAGATGCTCGCGGTGTGCGCGCACGAGCTCGGCCTCAGGCCGGAGCGCATCCGCGTGATGAACACCGCCACCGACAAGGTGCCCAACACCTCGGCCACCGCCGCGTCGTCGGGTTCAGACTTGAACGGCCAGGCGGTGAAGCAGGCGTGTGAGGTGGTGCGCGAGCGGCTGCGGCCCATCGCCGCCGCGCTGCTCAACGCCGCGCCCGAGAAGGTGACGTTCGCCGACGGTGCGGTGCACGCCGAAGGCCGGAGCGTGCCGCTGGAGAAGGTCGCGGGCGACGCGTACCTGAAGCAGATCTCCCTGTCGGCCACCGGCTACTACCGCACGCCCGACATCACGTACGACAAGGCCGCCGGCCGCGGGAAGCCGTTCCACTACTTCGCGTACGGCGCGGCGGTGTGCGAGGTCGAGCTCAGTGGGCTCACCGGTGAGTGGCGGCTGCGGCGGGTCGACATCCTCCATGACGTCGGCAACTCGCTCGCGCCCACCATCGACAAGGGGCAGGTCGAGGGCGGCTTCATTCAAGGTCTCGGCTGGCTGACGACCGAGGAGCTGGTGTTCGACGGCAAGGGGTACCTCCGCACGCACTCGCCCGACACGTACAAGATCCCCGCGTGCGGGGACGCGCCGGCCGACTTCCGCGTGGAGCTGCTGAGCAACGCCACGCAGCACAACGTC